>DAOUZV010000043.1 GCA_030665485.1 Chloroflexota bacterium
AAAATCACCGATTTTACCTGCAAGCAATTGATTGATTGCTTCGCCTGTATCTCATGCGGGCGCTGTCAGGATGCCTGTCCGGCATATGCCAGCGAAAAACCGCTTAATCCTAAAGAGCTTATACAGGATTTGAATAAACACTTAAGAAAAGTGGCCCCCGGCATATTAAAAGGCGAAGAGGACTCGGTATCACTTGTTGGCCAGGTAATTCAGGAGGAAACCATCTGGTCATGCACCACCTGCCGTGCCTGCATGGAGGTATGCCCGGTTGCCAACGAGCATATGCCCAAGTTAATCGAGTTCAGGCGCAATCTGGTGCTGGAACAGGGTCAGATGCCGGAGACCATCATGGGAGCCTTAAAAAGTGTCGAGCAGAGGGGTCACCCGTGGAGAGGAACCGTTGCTACCAGAACGGACTGGACGGATGGGTTGGATATCAAGCAAGCATCCGACGGCGATTTCGATGTCCTGTTCTGGGTGGGATGCACCAACGCGCTTGACGACCGCTGTCAGAAAATAGCCATAAGCACGGCCAAACTGCTGACCAGCGCCGGCGTTAACTTCGCCACACTGGGAGAAGAGGAAAGCTGTTGCGGCGACGTGGCGCGCAGGACAGGTAACGAGTACCTGTTCCAGATGCAGGCCATGCGTAATATAGAAACGCTCAAGAAATACGACGTCAAAAAGATCGTTACCACCTGCCCGCACTGCCTCAATGTTTTCAAATATGAGTACCCGCAGTTCGAGGGCAACTTTGAGGTGATCCATCATACCGAGCTTATAGCCGATTTGATCGCTGCCGGCAAGTTGGCACCATCATCAAACGGAAAACTTATTACGTATCACGACCCCTGTTACCTGGGACGGTTCGGCGATATTTATAAGGAACCGAGACAGGTGCTACAATCAGTTCCCAATGCTGAATATACCGAGATAGACAGCCAGCGCAACAAGAAAAACAGCTTCTGCTGCGGTGGTGGCGGCGGAAGATGCTGGATGGAAGAAGAGGTTAAAATAAGTCATTTGCGCATGGATGATGCCATAAAATCAGGGGCAGACATACTTGCTGTTGCCTGCCCCTTATGCATGATAATGTTTGAGGATGCGGTTAAGGCCAAGGGCGCTGATGAGTCCCTGAAAATTATGGACATCGCCGAGATAGTTGCCGGCTAAAGCCAAACCTCAATAATCGAATAGCCGTTAAACTACCTGCCCATGGCCGCAACAAACTGATCAAGTGTTATGCAGGCCATGGTAGTGCTGGTCATGGTTCCTCTAGCCCCCAAATCCATGGCCACTTTTACGATAGTCTCATTATCCGGCGCATCGAGAATATTTACGAAATCATACTGGCCCAGAAGTGCATACTGAGCCAGTATCTTGGCTCCCATTTCTTCAACTTCTTTATTAACCTGCCTTATCCTTTCAGGATTATGCTGAATTGTTTTTCTTCCTTCGTCCGTCAAGCTTGTAAGCATTACGTAAATAGGCATCAGGTATCACCCCCTCATACATTCTGCTGTGTTTTCATGCTCTCAATGAATGCGTCCACATCAAGTGCGGGCATCGGCATACTGTAGTGGGTTCCCCTTGAACCCTGGTCGGTAAGAAACCTGTGTACCGTTTCATTGTCGGGCGCTTCAATTACATTGATGAAATCATGAGTCCCAAGCAGAGCATATTGGTGCAGCAGCTTAATGCCCGTTTTTTCCATCTCCTTATTAACTTCCTTTATCCTCATCGGATTGTCACGAAGGGTCTTTCTGCCTGCATCGGTTAAGGTCGTAAGATTAACATAAATTGCCATTATGACTCCTTTCACTCATGCCAGCCGCTTGCCTCTGAAATGAAATCGCCCGAATTATATCAGTATGTGGCATTTCTTTCAACTAAAAAGATCTGGAGGGGAAAATCCTTACTTGTTTTGCCAATCAGGGGTTCTTTTTTCTAAGAATGCGGCCAGGCCTTCACTGGCGTCCGCCGTTTTCATAACCTCGTTCAAGTAAACATCTTCGATTTTGGAAAGCACATCTTTGAAGTCCCGGTCAACGCCCTTGTAGACTGCTTTTTTGGTAAGTTTAAGTACTATGCCGCTCAAAGAGGATAGTTTGGCAATAAAAGCGTCTGCCTCCTCTTCAAGCTTGTCATCAGCAACTACCTGATTTACCAGGCCTAGGCGATAAGACTCCTGCGCGTCGATGACATCACCGGTTAGCAATAGCTCAAGCGCTTTTTTCCTGCCAATCAGTCTGGGGATAATGAACGCAGCAATGGGCGGGAAAACGCCCACTTTTATCTCCGGCTGGCCCAATTTGGTGTTTTCCGAGGCAATGACCATGTCGCAGAAAACCGCCACCTCGCAGCCACCGCCAAGCACAGAGCCTCTGATCACACCCACGGTAGGCTGCTCAAGCTCGGCAAGATTATGAAATATCTGGTGAAAAACTCTCACCATCTCATCCACTTTATCTGAGGTATGATCTTTTACATCCACACCCGCAGAGAAGGTCTTGCCCTTGCCGTTGATAACGACTACGTTGACATCAGAATCACCCTTGACGCTCTCAAGCGCGGTGTTCAGTTCTTTCATAGTAAGTATGTCAAGCACGTTTACCGGCGGTTTATCGATGGTAATTCTGGCAACACCGTCTTTTTTATCTACGTTAACAGCCATTTCTATCTCCAAAGTGTATTTCAAGAAGGGTTCGACTACATCATTGTGAAGCCGCCGCTGACGCTGATGGTCTGACCCGTAACGTGGCCCGCCCTGTCAGATGCCAAAAACACCGCCATATCGGCCACATCCTCGGCCATTCCCAGCTTTCTTAGGGGATAGACCTTGGTAAGCTTTTTCTTGCCCTCGTCGGTGCCATATCCATATTTTTCGATTAGCATAGGCAGGTCTTCCTCTGTAACCGTCAGCGCGGGGCATATGCAGTTGCAGGTTATACCGGCTGGGCCAAGGTCCTGTGCAAACGACTTGGTCAGCGCTATAAGTGCACCCTTTGCGCCGGAGTACACCGGTTGATAGGCATCGCCCATCCTGCCCGCATCGGAGCTGATGATTACAATACGCCCGCTTCTCTGTCCGGTCATCGTCTCGTTGAGAGCCTTAACAAAATACATGGCACCGTACTGCGCCACCTTTATAGCAGAATCCCACGTATCAACCGGAAGATCCTTCAGCTTCATAATCAGGAACGGTGCGGCAGCGCTGTGCACCAGAATATCCACCTTACCAAACTTATCCAGAGTTGCCTTTACCGTGGCCTCAACGTCGGCCAGATTGGTAATGTCTGTCTTGCAGAATATAGCATCTGCACCGGCAGCCTTACACTCACCTACAACCTTATTGCCACGCTCCTCGTTCCTGCCGACGATAGCGACGTTAACGCCCTCGGCCGCCAGTTGACGGGCACATACCCTGCCGATTCCAGAGGTGGAACCGGTTACTATAGCAACCTTACCCTTTAAATTCAAATCCATGTTGTAAGACTCCTTTCAAATACCAGAGGTTAGCTTTTTTATTACTTGGCAGGCTCCGCAGGAGCCGGATTATCCAGATTGTCCGCCAGTGTCTTGGGAACTATGTCACACAGCTCTTCCTGAGTCCAGATTCCCTCAAGCTTGAATATGCTCTTGATTTGCTCCGGCTCAGAGTACAAGGCGAGCTTGCCACCCATTATATCAAAGATATGGCCATTTATATTCGCGGCCTTCTCGCTGGCCAAGTATATCACCAGCGGAGCTACCGTTTCAATTTCGGGAGGATTGAGCAACTCTTCCAGCCGCTCCTTGGTGATAAGGCCGGACTCATACCTTTTATTCATGCCTGCCTCAACCCCGGGATTTACCGTCATCCTTGTTTTGGCGGTGGCCGCAAAGCAGTTACAGGTCACACCATACTTACCGACTTCGCGAGCAGTAGCCCTGGTAAGACCGACTACACCAGCCTTGGCAGCACCGTAGTTCACGTGCCCCACAGTACCAATCCATGCTGAGGAAGTATTGTTGATAATACGACCATAACGCTGCTCCCGCATATATGCAGTAGCGAATCTGGAGCAGTTAAACGCCGTTTTAAGTACAGCGCCCACGCACTTGTCCCAATCCTCTTCCGTCATGTTCCACATCATACGCGGAAAATCGGCACCAGCGTTATTGACCAGAATATCGATGCGGCCGTATTTATCAACCGCAGTATCTATCAGGTTTTTAGCATCATCCCACTTGGCTGCATCACCAAACACGGCAGTGGCCTCGCCGCCCATTTTCTTGATCTCGTCGACTACCGTCTGTGCGTCTCCGCCCTCGGTTCCAGACCTGCGGTTATTGGTTATAACCTTGGCCCCTTGAGCCGCCATGCCCATAGCTATCGCTTTACCCATACCCTGGCCGGAGCCGGTTACCACAGCCACTCTATCTTTTAACGCGTCACCCATAATATATCCCCCTCCCTTTTAACTTTCCACTTAAAACTACAGGATAGCCGTTTTATCAGCTATCCTGTATATTACTATTTTAGCGCCAATTCATCAAAGTGGTCTTCTAGACTAAAGCATATTCGACGGCTCATTTTCCAAGCCTAAACTCGTAAGAGTCTCCTTGGTGGGAACGCCATCCTTGTCCCAGCCATGATGCTCATAATACTCATCAAGCATCTTTTGGAACTTCTTTCTGTCTATGGTTATGCCTCGCGCCGCGGGAACGCCGCCCTTTGTTGGCTCATCATAGTATCTATCGACTATATTATCAAGCTCGCGGGTCAGTCCCTCCCTGATGTTGAACAACCTCTCAATGTTATAGCAGCGCTCGCCCACATCCCATATCTCTTTGGGAGTCAGTTCAAGACCACAGTTCAAATAGAGCAGCTTGGACCATTCCTCAAAGTTGGGGAAGTTGGGGCCAAGGAATATGGTGTGGTATTTGCAAATGCCGGTGCAGTCCACCGCCGCATAGCAGGTTTCCTGCCAGCGCACCTGCCACGCTTTGCCCTCATAATCCTTCCAGTGCGAGGTCAACGGGCCGTCGTATTTGACCGGCTGGCTGTACACCTCTCTTAATACCGCTTCAGGAAGACCGTACAGGTCGATGGCGGGCCTGCCCCTCAAGTGGTCAGAGCCTCTCGATGATACCGCGATATTTAGCGCCAGCGCTGGTTGTCCCCTCTCATCGGAGTGCAGATTGCTCATACCCTTAACGTGTATCAGATATTTTTCAGAACCTTTGCCTATCTTCTGGGCCGCACGCAGCGGGCCCTCGGCAAGGATATCTCCCAGTCCCTCTCTGAATGCAATTTTATGCACCATCTCAATCAACGCCTTCTCGTTGCCAAACTTGAGATCAATCCCATCCGTATCTTCAAGGGTTAAAATGCCCTCTTCATAGAGCTCCATGGCCCAGGCAATCATGCTGCCCGTCTCCAGAACGTCTATACCGTAGTCGTTAACGAGGTGGTTGCCGGTAAGCAGTGCTTCCATGCTGTCGCAAGCCGGCTCTCCGCAGAAGGCGCCCTGAGCCGTGTACTCCGGCCCCTCGCCATATACACCCTTATATTCTCCCGAAGGTATCTTGTACCTGCCTCGGCAGTGCACTTGGCAGCCAAAGCATCCCGCCCAGCCTATTATATGCTCATCAATGGCCTCGGGCTCAATAGCATCGGCATACTCAAACTGGTTGGTTTGGAAGTTGCGGGTTCTCACCCCGCCAAAGGAGTTGGTTGTGCCCCAGATGAACGGCGTTCCCAGCTTGCCCTGAGTTATGGAAACCTTGGCGCTCGTAATTGATTTTACCAGCCTCTGATTATACTCAAGAGCCTCTTCGGGATGGGCTATCTTGACATCCATGGTACCTCTGGCGGCAACACATTTGAGGTTCTTGGAGCCCAGCACCGCTCCCATTCCGGTTCGTCCACCGGCGTTCTTGAGCACGGTCATCACATTTGCGTATCTAACCAAGTTCTCACCGCCCTGACCTATAGTCAGTATCTGAATCTCCCTGTCATTGAGCTCCTGACGAACAAGCTCCTGAGTCTTGTGAACGCCCTGCCCCCAAAGTTTAGAAGCATCGCGGATTTCGATTTCACCATCGTGAATCCACAGATAAACCGGCTTTTCCGATTTACCCGTAATTACCAGATGGTCAATTCCGGCAAAACGCATCTCAGGCGCGAAGAATCCACCCATGTTGGTGCTGCCGATGAATCCGGTAAGCGGTGACTTGGCCGCCACATGGGTTCTTCCTGACGCAGAAGACGGAGTACCGACAAGAATACCAGCACTGATACATGCCACGTTATCCGGCCCCAGTGGGTCTATACCCGGTTTTATATGGTTGTACAGAACGTACATATCAATCCCGCGGCCACCCAGGTACTTCTTTCTCATAGCAAGCGGAATAGGCTTGATATCTATCTCGCCCGTGGTTAAATCTACATAGGCTATCTTTCTATCTAAAGGCATGGCTTCTCTTTCTTACTCCTTATTTTCTCTGGCTTTGAGCGCTTCCTCCGTAAGTCGCCTGTTCACATCCCACACCGGCCCTCTTATACGGGGAAAGGTCGGGCCCAGCCAGGATACGCGCCACTCAAAACCACAATTTTCACATTTCACCTGCTTGGCACCAGCGGGAGGAGCTATCCTCGTCATACAATTATGGCATCTGAATTTACCCGAGGATCTGCCGGCTGCGGTTCGCTCAGCTGTCGTCTTCTTATCTTCCAAGGGAATGCCTCCTTAACTAAACACTATAATATATATTCTAACAAACTCCGGCCAATTTCTGAAGACGTGAGTACCTGTATTCGAGCTGTTCCTGTAAAGACTGGATGTCTTCGTCGGACAGGTGCGAGAACTTCCGCGCCATCTTGATAAAAGACTTGAGAGGCGTGGCCTCTTTCGGCTCATAGGTGAAGCGGACATTCCCGTACTCAGCCTCCCACAGCGGGAAGAAATTCGATTCCACCGCATTGCGGCACATTTCTATTGTGCTGTCGGGAGCAAGCTTCCACCCGGTCGGGCATGGAGTATACAGATGTATATAAGCCAGTCCGTGTTTTTTGGCCTCCTTGGCTTTGAGTAGCTTTGCAGCATAGTCCTCCAGGTTGCTTAAGGTGGCGGTGGCCACATATGGAACATCGTGCATCGCCATAAGCAGCGGCATATCCTTGGCATGGCTCTCTTTGCCCCTGCCGGTAGAGCCCACCTGCGTGGTCGATGTCCATGCCCCACGGGGGGTGGTGCTGCTCTTCTGGTAACCGGTATTCATATAACCTTCGTTATCGTAGCATATGTAAAGAATGTTCTCTCCCCGTTCGGCGGCGCCGGAGAGGTTCTGGAATCCGATGTCCGCCGTGTTCCCGTCGCCGACGAAACATACGGGTGTAACATCCTTACCGATCTTCCTGTAATATCTGGCGTATCCCGCCGCGCTGGAGGCTATATTGGTCATCAGGCAGGCGTAAAACGCCGTTTTCTCCAGCGAATAGTCGCCGGTGCCGATAAGAACCGGCGCCGAACATGATGCCGAGGCAAAAATAACGATATCCTTGCCCAGAACCTTCAGCGTATAGCGTACCGCCAGCTCCAGCCCACAGCCCGCGCAGAAGGCAACGCCGGGCGAGAGCAGGTCTTCATCCTGCATGTATTTGCGTACCGCCGCACCCTTGGCAACGGATATCACGCCATGGGGGCATGCGCTGGCACATGCAGCATTGCCATCACACATATCACACTTGGTTGCAATCTGCTTGTCGTCGTTGAAAAGCATCATTTCATACGGACAGGCGTCCACACAAGCCTCGCAGCCGGTGCACTCCTCCATGCTGATGCGCACAACGCCATCTTCATCGCTCTTTGTTATGGCATCGCTGGGGCATACATCCATACACTCCGGCTTGCTGCACTGATAACAGGTAGCAGCAGCGTGTTTGTCTTTGACGTCGCCAACGATTTTCATAACCGCGCCCAGATTGTTCTCGTTGCTTCTGCCTGCGCATGCATCCACACACGCTTTACAATCTGCGGGGCAAGCGTCCGGTTTTATTGCTAACGTATCATAATATCCGCTCAAAACCTTATTGCCTCCATCTTTATTCTAGCGGTAGCCAGGACACATCCTTGTACTCTTTGCCCTGCGAGGCGGCATATACCTCGTCTATCGCCCTTTCCAGGTGATCGATAGTTATATCCAAACTGGCTATCCCTGTTATGTAGTTGACCAGTTTTACCTTTTCATCAAGGTCGTAAAGGGCAGACTTGGTCTCCATATAAACGTGCCCGCAGTTCCATCCGAAGCATACGCTGCGGTCGATAACGCCAACAGCCTTCTTACCTTTTAGCACACTGGCTACTATTTCCTTGGGGAACGGCCTGAGCATCCTCAATTTGACCAGCCCCACTTTTATTCCCTGTTCCCGTTTCTTGTCAACAGCAACACGGGCCGTTCCGGTGGAACTTCCCATGGTCATTAGCACGATGTCGGCATCCTCACAACGGTATTCCTCAACCGCTCCGTGGTAGTTCCTGCCGAAGATATCCTCAAACTCCTGCTCCACCTGAACTAGCTTATCCTTGGCCCGCTCCAGTGCGGCACAGTGTTTGTAACGATACTCCATGAAATCCTCAAACAAAGCGTGAGCATGAAAACCTAAGGGCCCTCCCGGCACCAGCTTTAAGCGCTCCGGCTGATCTTTTAGCGGAGCAAGGAACCTGTCCACATATTCCTGGGGAGGAATTTCCATATCCTCCGACATGAAGGAAAGGTAATACCCATCATAACTTACCATCACCGGCAGCAGAATCTCGCTGTCCTCGGCCAGCCGGTAGGCCATAACCACAGTATCTAAAACTTCCTGGGTTGTCTCCACTTCAATCTGGATCCAGCCGGCGTCTCTTACACTCATGATGTCCTGCCTGCTGCAGGATACCGAATAGATTCCAGGGGTCTCGCGATTAACGTTTACCATCACCGCCGGCACACGCATGCCCGCCGCCATCAGCACGGCGTCGTACATAAATGCCAGTCCCCACGACGATGTAGCAGTAAATACGCGCCCACCGGCAACGGAGGCTGCAATAATCGCACTCATCGCCGAGTTCTCACCCTCAACCTGCATCATTTCGGCATCTAACATGCCGTTGGCGTGGAACTGCGATAGCATTTCCACCACTTCGGTCTGCGGGGTAATGGGATAGAGGGCCACCACGTCCGGCCTCGATAGCAATGCCCCGTAGGCTGCCGCGGCGTTACCGGTAAGAACCCGTCGTTCGCCTTTTATCTCAGTACTCACCTTACTCCACCTCCTCGGTTACCAT
>DAOUZV010000087.1 GCA_030665485.1 Chloroflexota bacterium
ATATTGGGATATGCAATCAATCGCCGCGCCGATTTGATACTTAGGGATCTGCGCAGACCGGGCGAAACCGGCTACAAGGTATCGAACGAATGGTTGTATCGCTGGGTGTCGTGTCCCAACTACCTGGGGGAGATAATGCAGTGGGTTGGCTGGGCGGTAGCGACGTGGTCCTTGGCCGGGCTTGCGTTTGCCGTGTGGACGGCGGCCAACCTGATTCCGCGGGCGCGTGCCAACCACGCCTGGTATCAGAATACGTTTATCGATTATCCCGCCGAGCGCAAGGCGCTTTTACCGCGCGTTTGGTAATCGGAAGGTGATGTTTTGAACGAAGCGCTTAAGCCTTTGAAATGGTATAAGAATCTTTCCGGCAAGAAGGAACGTCTTGCTGCCGGCGCTTTTCTGGTGGAGGGACCACGCGCGCTAGCGCAGGTAATAACTTCTGCGGCCGATAGTATAATCGAAGTTTTGTCGATGGAGGAGCTTGCTGAGCCCTATAGCAGTTATCCCATAAGGATTATTACGGATAGCCAGTTGAAGTCGATCTGCTCCACCCAGCATCCGCAGGGGCCTGTTGCAGTCGTTCGCCTGCCCGATGACATCTACTCGGCCAGTATTCCATCAAGCGTTGGAAACAGGTTGCTTTTACTGGAGGATGTGCAGGACCCGGGGAACGTGGGCGCTCTTATTCGCACTGCCGCCGCTTTTGATTTCGACGGCGTTGTGCTGACGCCGAAATGCGCCGACCCCTACTCTCCAAAGTGTGTGCAGGCAAGCGCCGGTACGGTGCTGTCGGTCTGGATGCGGATAACAGGCGATTACCTATCGCTTTCGTCTGAGATCAAGGATATGGGATATGCACTGGTAGCGGCAGACCTTGATGGTTTGGACGATGTATCGTCGTTAAGCAAAGACAAGTTGCTGCTGGCGCTGGGAAATGAGGCGAGCGGCCTTTCGTCTGCCGTTCTGGAAATAGCAGACATTCGCTTTAAAGTCCACATAAATCGAAGTAAAGCGGAGTCACTGAACGTAGCCGCATGCGGCGCTATATGTATGTATCTTAGTTTGAGGTAGATCCTAAGCGACGGAGTCTCTGCGCTTAGCGAAGCACTCGTTGCAATAGACCGGACGATCCTCTCTGGGCTCGAAGGGCACCTCGGTGTCGACTCCACACTCTGCACATACGGCTGGATACATTTGCCTGGGCTGCTGGCTTGCTTCCTTGCGCGCTTCCTTCTTGCGGCGTCTACAAGCGGGGCAGCGCTTGGGCTCGTTTTCAAAGCCCTTGCTGGCGAAGAATTCCTGCTCTGATGCGGTAAAAACAAAGTCATCACCACAATCCACGCAGTCGATAGTCTTGTCCTCGTAGTCCACGGACGACCTCCTGAAGTAAATTTTATCCGGTTTGAAGTGTTCTGTCATCCATGGCTGTAGGGGCAACTTCAATATCGAGCACCTGGATTGGAATAACAAACCTTAAACCGATTTGAGAGATAAGCTAGCATAAACTGAAAAACTTGTCAATCTAAAGCAGCTTTGAGCGCCTCAAAAATCTGTTAAAAGGGCTTAGAACATGGCTTGTGCTGTGCTATAATACGGGGCAATCGACTATGTTCACTCATCTTCATGTCCATACCGAATACAGCCTGCTTGATGGCATGTGCCGTATCCCGCTTCTTATCGAAAGAGCAATAGATCTGGGCATGAACAGTCTGGCTATTACCGACCACGGGGCCATGCATGGGGTTATCGACTTCTACCTTGCGGCCAAAAAGGCCAAAATCAAGCCTATAATCGGCTGTGAGGTGTACGTTGCGCCCATGGGCAGGCATACCAAGACTCCCAACCAGAAAGGCCCCTACCATCTCATATTACTGGCCAGGGATATTGAGGGATACAGGAACCTGCTCAAGCTGGTCACCTTATCCAACATGGAGGGTTTCTACTACAAGCCGAGAGTTGACAAAGAATTATTGGCTCAGTACAGCGGCGGTTTGATAGCGCTTTCGGCGTGCATTAAGGGTGAGATACCTCAGCTTATTTTAGAAGGATTGATCGAGGAGGCGGATCAGGCGGCGCTGTGGCATAAAGAAGTTTTTGGCGACTATTACTTGGAGTTGCAGCAACACGATATTGCTGAGCTGGTCAAGGTAAATCAAGAACTGATAGCCATGTCCAAAAGAACCAACCTGCCTTTAGTTGTTACCAACGATACGCACTATATAAATCACGCCGACAGCTATGCGCAGGATGTTTTGCTGTGTATCCAGACGAATAACACTGTCTACGAAGAAAAGCGAATCAAGATGGCCGACGATTCGTTCTACCTGAAGGGTGAGCAGGAGATGGCAGCGCTTTTCCCGAACATACCTGAGGCCGTTTCCAACACTCAACTTATCGCCGAGATGTGCAATCTAGAGCTTGAATTCGGGCGTTTGCACCTGCCGGAGCACGAGACGCCGGGAGGCCAAACGTCGGATGAGTATCTGTCCGAGCTGTGCTGGAAAGGGCTGCACGAACACTATCAAAACACGACACCCGAGATAGAGCAGCGCTTAACTTATGAACTCGATGTCATCAAGCAGACCCAGTTTGCCAATTATTTCCTGGTGGTTTGGGACCTGGTCGATTTCGTTCACAAGCAAGAAATAATGTTCGGCGTTCGCGGCAGCGCTGCGGCCAGTATCGTTCTGTACTGTTTGGGAATCACCAATATTGATCCGCTGGCGGGCGCCCTCATTTTCGAGCGCTTCCTCAATATCGAACGCAAGGAGATGCCTGATATAGACCTTGATTTTCAGGACGACCGCCGCGATGAGGTGATTGCCTACGTATCCCGCAAATACGGAGCCGACCACGTGGCGCAGATCATAACATTCGGTACACTGGGTGCACGGGCGTCGCTGCGTGATGTAGGTCGAGCACTGGGTTTTCCCTACGGCGATGTCGATAAACTGGCAAAGCTGGTGCCGCCCGCACCTCACATAACCATAGATCGTGCACTTGAGGAGAGTGCAGAATTTCAGAACATGTACCGTAGCGATGAGGCGTTAACGAATCTGGTTGACACCGCACGCAAGATGGAGGGAATCGCGCGCCACGCATCGACACATGCCGCCGGCGTTGTCATCGCCAAAGAGCCGCTTACAGGATATGTGCCGCTGCAGAAACCGAGCCGCGGCAACGGCGAAGATATAGCCATGACCCAGTTTGCCATGGGCAATATCGCCCAGATAGGCCTGCTCAAGATGGATTTTCTGGGACTCGCTAACCTGACTATTCTACGCAAAACAAGAGATTTCATCGCTGAGACGAAGGGTGAGCAAATCGATCTGCTCAATATACCATTTGATGATAAAAAGACGTATGAACTGCTCTCGTCCGGAGAGACCACCGGCGTGTTCCAGCTTGAGGGCACCGGCATGCGCCGCTACATAGAGCAGCTCAAGCCCACCGTTTTCAGCGATATTGCCGCCATGGTGGCGCTGTACCGGCCGGGCCCGATGCAGCATATACCCGCGTTCATCAAGTCCAAGCACGGCGAGATACCGATAAAATATCCGCATCCCAGCCTTGAGCCGATTCTGAAGGAGACCTACGGCATTATCGTATACCAAGATCAAGTGTTGCTGATAGTTCAGGCTTTTGCCGGATACAGTTTGGGCCAGGCGGACATCGTGCGCAAGGCGATGGGCAAGAAGATTGCGGACATCATGGCGCATGAGAAGCAGCGCTTCATCGACGGTGCAACGTCAAAGGGCTTCTCTCGCAAAGTAGCGGAGGACGTTTACGCGCTCATCGAGCCGTTTGCGGGTTATGCTTTCAACAAGGCGCACAGCTGGAGCTATGCGCTGATCGCCTACCAGACAGCGTATCTGAAGGCCAACTACCCGGCCCAGTTTATGGCGGCGCTGTTTACTACCAATATGGGCCAATCCGAGAAGGTGTCCACCGCCGTTGCCGAGTGCCAGCGCCTGGGCCTCAAAGTCGAGATGCCGGATATAAACCGCAGCAGTGATGGGTTTACTGTTGGTGAGGATGGTGTGACTATCCATTTTGGGCTGGCGGCTATCAAGAACGTGGGTGCTGCCGCCGTCAGGTCTATCGTTACTGCACGTGAGCAGGGAGGGCCGTTCGAATCTATAGTCGATCTGTGCCAGCGTGTCGACATTGGCAGTATAAACAAGCGCATGCTGGAGAGCATGATCAAGGCGGGCGCGTTTGATTCACTTGGCAGCCGGGGCGCACTGCTGGCCAACGTCGATCGAATCATATCGACATCACAGAGAGAGCAGCGGCTTAAAGAAAAGGGACAATCCACAATGTTTGACTTGTGGGGGAGCAGTGTGGATGCGCCGGTGGCCGAGATGGAGCTTGGCAATTACGATGTTCCTTCCAAGGAGAAGCTTGTATGGGAGAAGGAGCTATTGGGTGCCTATCTGTCCGATCACCCTTACAGCCATGCTGCCAAGAGATTGCAGTCTGAGGTAAACGCTTTGTGTGGGGATATAAACCCCGATATGGCGGGGCAGAACGTGATCACAGCCGGGCAGGTTGCCTCGGTGCGGCGTTCCGTCACCAAGGACGGGCGTCCTTTCGTAAGTGCCATGATCGAGGACCTTTATGGTACGATAGAGGTTACCGCTTGGGCTAGCGTATATCAAACCACCAAGGAATTGTGGGAGGAAGGCAATATATTGATTATCGAGGGCAAGGTAAGGACGCGCAACGACAGAGTGCAGCTTAACTGCCAGGCGGTTCGGGAGTACAACCCGCAGGAAGGCTCTGATCAGACAGAGGAAGCCGATGAGTTGAAAGCAAGACGTTTGATAATCCGCCTTTCCGAATCCGACGATGAGGATGCCGACATCGAGCGTTTGCAGGATATAGTGCACATGCTGAAGCAGCATCTTGGACAGGATGATGTGCAGCTTGTGGTGGGGGGAAACAGGGTGCAGTTCCCGGGCTTAAGCGTTGTTTATTCAGACGAGCTACGGAACAAGCTATTAGCGCTGGTTGGAGATGGCGGGGTAGAGGTGTTAGAGTTTTAGATACCCTGCGCGCTTAAGCAGAAAAGAGAAAGGGCCTTGTGATGAGGCCTTTTTTTTTGGATTTAGCTTTGCGGGACTATTCTTCGTTGCGTTCCATGTTAAGCAGCAGTTGTTTCATCTGGGGTCCGCTGGAAAATCCGCCCAGCGCGCCACTGATCGAAATCACGCGGTGGCAGGGGATGAGTATTGGGCAAGTATTTTCTCGCAGCGCCTGTCCTACAGCTCTGGCGGCGCTGGGATTGCCGATGCGCTTTGCTATCCACGCGTAGCTTCTGGTCTGGCCGTACGGAATCGTCTGCGCCGCCTGCCAAACCAGTTTTTTAAATGTGGTGGAGTGGCTCAAATCGATCTTATCTGGGAAGTCGACTT
>DAOUZV010000050.1 GCA_030665485.1 Chloroflexota bacterium
AGAAATTGATTAGACCAACCTGATATCGGCCTATCGGCTAGCTGCCGCACTGCTCATATTTAGTAGAGTTGACATGTATCAGGCATCGATGTATCTTAGGCCTACTGAGTTCTCTATTTCTGAGGAGGTTGATATGAGGAACAAGGTCATCATCGCGGTCCTGTTATTCGTTATTGTTTTATCACCGGTAGTCCTAAGCTGTTCAGGTCCCGGATCTGCGGCTATAAATGTAGCGAAAGAATGGACGGGAGATGAAGCTAACCTAGTATCCATGTCCAGTGATTTAGCTGACTTGGTTATAGAAAACATTCCCGGTGTGAATCCAGTGCAAAAAATGAATATCAAAAATCAGATTGCAGGTAAACTGTCTTGGCATTACTCGGCAGCCGAGTTGGATGCGAACAGTTATAGCGTAATTGCTGCGGCTACAGTAACGACGCTAAATATACCCCTAGTTGGAATTTATGATTTTTCAGTCGATTATCAGCTAACTATCGATACTGCCGGTCAGGAAGTATCCAGCTCGACTTTAGATGAGGGCTCATTTGATTACGTCGTTATTCAAGAAAACGATTAGCTAGGATACATGGGGTTCAGGAGGTCGCCGGTTCAAGTCCGGCCACCCCGATCTTCTGCTAGCCCCGTCCGTACCTCAGCTTGGCGTACACCAGTGATGCGGTAATAGCCGCCCCTATGATGTTCCACAGTATTATCGGGAGTTCATTGCGCAAAAAACCGTAGGCTATCCAGCCGAACAGGCCCAGCCACAGCATGGTGGTAAACATCATGCTTATTTCCCGGGCGCTTTTCATCTTGTAGACGCGTATCACTTGCGGAATCAGGCTCAGTGTAACAAATGCTCCCGCAACTTGACCTACGATATCCGCTGTAGACATATCTTTTCCTCCCGTCGATGCTAAACAGTATAGCAGTTTGCCCCTGCTGCCTGCTACTTTTATCACAGAACGCTTTTTGCATGACGGTTTACACTGTTGTTTAAAATGCGGTATACTCTGCTGTACATCGCGTTATAGCTGTAAGAAGGAAGCAAAAGGAGGACAGTTATGGGCAATACAAGCGATAATTTACAGGAGGCTTTTGCCGGGGAGAGCCAGGCGTCACGCAAGTACTTATATTATGCCGAGAAGGCCGATAAAGAAGGGCAGAAGTACATCGCCAGGCTGTTCCGCGCCGCGTCGGATGCGGAAACGGCGCACGCCCGCAATCACCTTAACGTGTTGGGTGGCATAAAATCCACGGCAGAGAACCTGAAGGACGCTATCGGGGGAGAGAACCACGAGTTTACAGAGATGTACCCCGATTTTATCAAGAAGGCGGGTGACGAGGCCAACAAGGCGGCAACCGATACCTTCGACCTGGCAAACAAGGTGGAAGAGATACACCACACCTTGTATTCGGATGCGCTGACAAGGATGGAGAAGGGCGAAGACATCGAAAACAAGCCCATATACGTTTGCCAGTACTGCGGTAATACCGTCGTCGGCGAAGCCCCGGACCGCTGCCCCGTCTGCGGCGTACCCAAAAAGCTGTTCAAGCTCATAGACTAGATCTTGCTTAATAAATAGACAAAAATAAGGCTGGCTTAGATCAAAGTGCTCTTGGCACGCAAAACTAAGCCAGCCTTATTGCTCCTGTAATTATTGCTTTCTATCTTCGGTTAAGGTGCAAATAGACGGTCTTGGCACCATCGTCGCTGGGGCCCGCCACCATCTTCTGCTCGGTAAAAGAGTCTACAGTGGCGTTTGCCTCTGCCGCCGAATCCGCCTCGTAAACGTTCCAGTTTTTGGGATTACGGCTGGCCTTCTTGGTCTGATCGGGATCGTTGGTCGTGCCGATGGTCCATGCGCGGTAAATTCCTCCCGTAACCGTTATTATCTTTTGCTTTATCTCGTTCGTATCTGCCATGTGCATACCTCCACTCGTTATGATACAAAAAAATCGTCGGCCCTGTCAATTTTGCTGAGGCTGCTGCCTAAGCCTCGTTATGCGGATATCTGAGACGGAAACGGATGCCGAGATGACGGTATTCGTAGACGGTCCAAACCATGGTCAGAGTAATGGCGCACAGGTCTGCCGTAGGGAACGATGCCCACAGCCCCGTTACGTTGAATAATCGGGAAAGAATAAGTATTGCCGGAATCAGGAAGATGATCTGCCGCGATGACGCCAGTATAAGCGAGGCGATGCCCCGGCCCAGTCCCTGGAAGAAGGCGCTCAGCACGTTCTGAAGTCCAACGGTAAAAAAACTTATGGCAAAAATCCTCATGGCGGTCGTGCCGTTTTCCAGAAATACGGGATCGGAGTTAAACATGGACATCAACTGGGTTGGTATCAGCAGTGCAACCAGCGTGCACATCGCCCCCCAGAACAGGGCTGCCATGCTTGCTTTGTTGACCACTTCCCCCACTCTTTCTTTGAGCCCGGCGCCGGAGTTATAGCCAACCAGGGGCAGTACCCCTTGGCCCAGTCCCATGGTGGGCATAAAGGCAAAGCTGGATATGCTGAACATGATGCTGAGCACGGCAACGTAGTTCGTATCGAAGCCTGTGGCAATTCTGTTGGCCAGTAAGGTTACGAAAGCAAATGCGCTCATTCGCACGATTGAGGCCAACCCGACCTTGTAGATTTCCTTAAGTGTTTTTATATCGGGCAAAAAGTTTTTAAGACGGAAGCGGAACGACGTCTTTTTGGATATGAAGTAGTAGACAAACACCACTGCGGCAACGGAGCGGGCTATTACGGTGGCGATGGCCGCGCCGGTAACTCCCATATCGAGCACGTGAATCAGTATCGGG
The DNA here is from genome assembly GCA_030665485.1 of Chloroflexota bacterium. GTDB lineage: Bacteria > Chloroflexota > Dehalococcoidia > JABGRK01 > JABGRK01 > JABGRK01. Next base: position 2,817 of record DAOUZV010000050.1, read on the forward strand.
TCCATCGCTATGTTGATTAGGGCTGATATTATCATTACAACGCTGGGGAAGGTCGGCGAACCCTCGGCCCTGATGATGCTGCCGATGGTGAGTGAAAACGCGTTTACAAATGCAAAGGTGGTCAGAATAGACATGTAGTCTTTGGCCAGTTGCAGAACCTTCGCATCGTATGGTGTGGAGTCGTTGGCCCCTATCAGGCGCAGTATGCCATCCAGGTTGGGCAGGACGATGGCCGTCATCAGAATGCCGAGCACCAGGGTCAGCGTGATGGTAACGGCGGCGGCGCGGTTCGCTCCATTTCTGTTATCGGCTCCCAGTCTTCGCGAAATCAGCGAAGCGGCTCCCACGCCGGTTCCCAGCAAAACGGCCATAAACGCTATCATTATGGGGAAAACGTAGCCTAGCGCGGCGAGCGATTGCAGCCCTTCCTCGCCCGGTATACGGCCCACCCATATCCTGTCGACCATGTTGTAGGTGGATGCAACCGTCATCGATACGATGGCCGGTCCGGAAAAGCGGAACAGCAGTTTCCAGATGGACTGCTGCCCCATTGCGGCGCTTCTATGCTCACCCTTTTGCTTCATTCATACTCCATTTATATGTCGCCTCGGATTTGACTGCCCAAATATTTAATTTTACCCGACAAGGACCTGTTCTACAACAGCGGGCCTTCCCGTCATGAAGAATACGGAGCGGGTCCCTGTCGGGTTGGTGCCGTTGCTTAAGCCTCGTTGTGCGGGTAGCGCAGTTTGAAGGGAATTTTTAAGCGGCGGAACTCGTAGGTGGTCCATACCAGGCACAGGGTTATGGCCAGCCCATCGGCGGTGGGGAACGAGGCCCACAGCCCGGTCAGCCCGAAGTATCTGGTCAGTATCAGCAGGGCGGGCAGTAAAAAGATGATCTGTCTTGCCGATGTCAGCACCAGCGAGGCGATCCCCCGGCCCAATCCCTGGAAGAAGGCGCTTAAGGTGTATTGCAGCCCTATGCTGAAAAAGCTGAGGGCGAATATGCGCATTGCCCGCTGGCCCGTGTCAAGGAAACCTGGATCGGAGTTGAACAAAGCCATAATCTGTCTTGGCAGCAGCAGGCCGATGATGGCGCACATGATTCCCCACCCTAAGCTCAAAAGCCCCGCCTTGACCACCACCTCGCCAACACGGTTGTTCTTGCCCGCTCCATGGTTGTATCCCACCAGCGGCAGCACACCCTGGCTCAGTCCGATAGACGGCATGAAGGCGAAGCTGGCGACGCTGCCCATCACACCGAGAACGGCGAGCTTGTCCTCGCCGAATTGTATCGCCGTTCTGTTTGCCAGCGCCAGCACCACCGCCGCGGCGCTCATCCTCACTATGGAGGCAAGCCCGATGCGGTATATTTCGGCCAGTATCTTCAGTCTGGGGATGAAGTTTCTGGGGTGGAGGTGGTACGCGATTTTACCCCGAAGCAGATAGATGACGAATATGAGCGCACCGATGCCTCGAGCGCTGACGGTGGCTATGGCCGCCCCCTGCACGCCCATGGCGGGGAAAGGGCCCCATCCGAAAATCAGAAAAGGATCCAGTATCATGTTGATGACAGATGCGGTCACGAATACCACGCTGGGGAAGGTCGGTGAGCCCCCGGCCCTGATGATGGTGCCTATCACCAGCATGAAGGAATCGAAAATGGAGAATGCCGCGATGATGAAAAGATATTTTTTGGCCATGGGCATAACCGCATCGCTGGCGCCCATCTGCTTCAAAATCGGCTCCAGAAGCGGCAGGCAGATGGCTGCCATCAGTATGCCTATTATCAGCGAGAGGGTTATGGCGGTGCCGGCAACCCGGTTTGCCTGCTCGCGTTTGCCCGCTCCTAGGCTGCGCGCGATAAGAGAGGAGGCTCCCATACCGGTTCCTATGGATATGGACATAAACAGCAGCATCACGGGGAAGGCCGCCGCCAGCGCCGCCAGCTCGTTGTATCCAATGCGTCCCACCCACATCCTGTCAACCATGTTGTAGGTCGATGCCATTGTCATCGAGATAATCGCCGGCCCCGAAAAACGGGCCAGCAGACTCCAGATCGGCTGCCGGCCCATAACGTCGCTTCTATGTCCGTCTGCTTGCTTCATCTACTCTCCGTTTTAAGTTAGGCAGCGTGTTTTTGCTGTCTGAAGCTAATTCTACTGGAATCCGCCCCGTTCCACAATAGCAATTGCTGTCACTTTGGGACAAAAGTCGCATACAAAAGAGACGGTGTGGGCCACAATAGTCTGGTAATAAATGTTGGAGGAATGACGTGCGAGAGAAGGTTGAAGAAGTACTGGATAAGATACGCCCCGCTCTTATGGCCGATGGCGGTGATGTGGAGCTGGTAAACGTCGATGACGGCGTGGTCTCGGTAAGGCTAACCGGGGCCTGCGGCTGCTGCGGTATGTCCGCCATGACGCTTAAATACGGCGTGGAGCGCATGCTCAAAAGCGAACTGTCCGGGGTAAAAGAGGTGGTAGCCGTCTAAAACGGGGCCATTCGTACAACCCCATACTCGGAGGTATAAAATGCGAGTGATTTCACTTGCAGGATCAGTTCTGGCGGCTGTCTCTCTGTTGGCCTTATCCGCCTGCGGCGGAGGCGCCATCCAGCTTTCTGGAACAGAGGTGCGCGAGTACCAGGGAGAGAACCTGTCCTCTATACAGGATTTCCGGGAAAACTCCATAAGAGGCCCGCAGTATATAGATATCGAGGGCTATGAACTTGCTATTTCCGGGCTGGTAGAAACGCCGCTAACCCTGTCCTACGATGAGGTAACAGCTGAAAACGATCTCTACAAGAAGGTGGTAACGCTCAACTGCGTCGAGGGCTGGAGCGCCACCATCCTGTGGGAGGGTGTGCTCGTTACCGACCTGCTTGCCCAAGCCGGCGTGCTGCCCGCCGCAAGAGTTCTCATATTTTACGCCGAGGACGGATACACAACCTCGCTGCCCATAGAGTACATAACCGATAACGACATCATAATGGCGCACAAGATGAACGATGTGGTGCTGCCGTCGGAGCGCGGCTTCCCCTTCCAGCTTGTCGCCGAGAGCAAGTGGGGCTATAAGTGGATAAAATGGATAACCGCAATCGAGCTTTCCGACGATATCAGCTACAGGGGCTACTGGGAGGACCGGGGCTATTCAAACGACGGGGACCTGGATGGAAGCAAGTTTGAGGGGTAGTGTTTAATGAGCTGGCATCTATTTAAGAGGATTATTCGCTGGGCACTGCTGGCCGCTATATTGCTGTATGTCATCACCGGCTACGGTATCACCGAGTTCAGAACCGTGGAGAGGGCCACTTTCGGCCTGCTCACTAAACCGCTGTCTTTTAAGATGCATGATTACCTTGTTTACCCCACGGCGGCGCTGCTTTTGCTGCACGTAGTCCTGCCCATTGTGCTGAGGCTTGTCAGAAGGAGCAGGGTTCATGCAATGGTACCCAAAAGAAGGGTCATCAAGCTGGTCAAATAGTAGCTCAGTCGTCTTTCTTAAAACCACCTTTGCATTGTGGATTTGCGCATGGCACTTCAACCACACCGCTGCCGTTGCACTCCATGCAGTTAGCAGACGTGTAGGGGTCGCCCACGCCGCTGCCGCCGCACTCGTTGCAGTCCTTTAGGGTAAACCCCCACCCGTAGCAGTCGGGGCATTTCGCTTTTTCATCTGGCATATGCTCAGTTCCGTCAGTCAGATTTCACTTCATTTTATCACTGCTATTGACTAATTCAAAATATGGGCATAAAATGGCTCACTTACTGCAACTAAGGAGGGGATAATATGTCCGTCTACAAGTTTCTCGAACTGGTGGGAACGAGCCCCAATTCGTGGGAGGAGGCCGCCGCCAACGCCGTCAGCATGGCCGCCGAAACCTTGAGGGATATCAGGGTGGCCGATATCACCGACCTGGACATGCATATAGAGAACAATAAGATATCGTCGTACCGGGCCAAGGTAAAGATGTCGTTTAAGGTCGAAAAGCATAATATCTAATGGCCATAGCAATTAGATAAGAGCTACCAGATGCCGGCTACGGTAATGCCGCACGATGCGCACCTGCCGTTTTTTAAGCCGGTCGCCGTGCCGCTGAAGTACGCCCGCTCAATAAGACTGTTGCCGCAGCTGTGGCAGTACGTATCCGAATCCGAAACAATGTTGCCCAGATAAACGTGGCGCAGCCCGCGCTCGCTGCCTATCGCCTTGGCGCGCTTCAGCGTCTCAATCGGTGTGGCACTGTGATCTGTAAATTCGTAGTCGGGGTGGAACCTGCTTATATGCCACGGTATGTCCCTATCCACCTGCGCTATGAACTCTGCTATATCGTTCAGTTCGTCGTCAGAGTCGTTCTCACCGGGAATAACCAGCGTGGTTACCTCCACCCATATGCCAAGCTCCCTCATGTACGCTATCGACTCCAGAACAGGGTCAAGCCGTCCCTTGCAGTATTTGCGGTAGTACTCGCCCCTGAAGCTTTTCAGATCCACGTTGGCCGCATCCAGATACGGATTTATGGTATCCAGCGCTCGTTTTGTCATGAAGCCGTTGGTCACAAATATGTTATACAGACCGGCCTCCTTTGACAGCTTTGCCGTGTCGTAAGCATACTCAAAGAATACTGTCGGTTCGGTATAGGTGTAGGATATGCTGGCGCAGCCCGTTTTTTTGGCCTCACTTACCACTTGCTCGGGCATAAGTTCCTGCCCGGGTATAGTACCGCTCTTGGTCGAAAGCTGAGATATGTTCCAGTTCTGGCAGAAGCCGCATTTAAAGTTGCACCCCGCTGTGGCAACGGAGTATGATTTCGATCCCGGCAGAAAGTGGTACAGCGGCTTTTTCTCGATTGTGTCTACGTTGGCCGCTATCGCTTTTGCGTAAACCAGCGTTTGTAACTTGCCGCCCACGTTACGTCTTACCCCGCATACACCCAGCTTTGACGGTGCTATCTTGCACTCATGCGCACACAGATGGCACCGCACCTTGTTATCCTTAAGCGCCTTATAAAGCATGGCCTCTTTCTGCATCATATATCCCCGTTTATTGCTTCTGTGCGCACGGTATGCACAGGCTTCTGTCATCTACCTTCTGGATGCGCGTTTCCATCACGCCCTCGCCACAAACATCGCATTTGATCGATCTATAAACCACGGCCTTCGGAGGAGGTTCGATCGATACATCTTCAACGTCAACCACGTCGTTTTCGTCCGCAGCCAATATCCACTCCATCAGCTGTTGCTTGCTGCCCCGCGCCGCTTCGGGAGCGGCCCCATCCCTGAAATGAGCACGCACCCCTTTGCCGCTGTTCCTGCTGTAAATGGTGTAAACCTGCTTGCCGTAGTCTTGAAAGATGAAGTTGCCTTTGCCGAAGGTGCATCCGGTGAGCCACTGCAATGCGTCGACACCGCAGGCGTCGTTCTCCACTATGGCCACCAGTTCCTCGTCCACCGCGCTCGATTCGGCCAGCCGCTTCATTGCCGCCCGGGTCATGCGGTAGCCCATTGCCAGCCCGGGGCATTTGTGCCCATGAAACTTTGATATCTCATCGAATTCAGTGTTCATTTCAAACCCGCCTT
>DAOUZV010000161.1 GCA_030665485.1 Chloroflexota bacterium
CCCCGCCATGGTTCCGCCCCGGTCGGCGGTTCTTCTGATTTTCTGCCCTGGGCTCTCACTATTGAAGATGCCATGTGGAACTGTATCTCCTGCGAGATGTGGAGTGCCTATAAAATGTTGAGAAAGAATTACATCAGCAAGGTGGTCCGCGTTCTTAAACAGGGAGACAAGTTTATTAGAAACCCTAGAGTTGTCACCGATAAGTGGCTTGATGACGGCGAAATGGTATATGGCGAGAACGTTACCGGTGATGAGGCTAAAAAAGCTAAAGAACTCGCAAAGAGCTGCACCTTTGACTTCTCTCTCCTTGATGCCGAAATTAACAAGGTTCTCTGGACATTTACTAACCTGTTCCCGCACTGTTTGACGAAATCTATTGCTGGTATCAGACAGAAGAAGAAATACTTCTGGGACATCAACAAGAACGATCATTTGTTCTGGCTGGGCACCAATATGTCTAGTGAAGCCTTCCTTGGCTTTACCGCTTTCAATACAAAAAAGATTACCGGTCAAGATACAATTGATTTCATCAAATACCGCAAAATGATAGCGGAAGGGCATATTGTTAATGACGAACTCTTTGAGGCTGTTCTAGGGACACCACAGCAGAAGTAATCAGCCTGTTTTATAAGTAACTATGGAGAAGCCCAAGTCGTATAGACTTGGGCTTCTCTTTGTAGGAACTCGATATTTCACTTCGGCACAGTGATCAACGAATAACTCCTGTAAAAATCCCTTGACTATCCCTTTCTGCCTTATTATAATAGAACATTAGTTCTGTTTAATAGGATACACATCATGCCTCGCCAGATACTCCACATCGACCTAGACGCCTTTTTCGTCTCGGTAGAGCAAATGCTCAACCCCGAACTTTTAGGTAAACCCGTCGTTGTCGGTGGTCACGTAGATAGTCGCGGTGTAATCGCCGCCGCTTCATATGAGGCACGGGAGTACGGGCTTAAATCGGGCATGTCCGTAGCCAAGGCGCACCAACTGTGCCCCCACGCCATATTCGTGCCCGGCAAGTTCTCACACTACACAAGCGCCTCGGCAAAATTCATGGCCATCCTTGCCGAATACACGCCGGATATAGAGCCGATGGGGATGGACGAAGCCTACCTCGATATGACCGGTTTCGAGCCGATCTACGGCCCGGTAAAACAAACGGCGTCGACGATAAAATGGCGCATCAAAAGCGAGATAGGCATAACAGCGTCCATCGGCATATCCACCTCAAAGGTGGTATCCAAGGTTGCAGCCAACCTGTGCAAGCCGGACGGTCTGCTGGAAGTGGCGCCCGGCAACGAACAGCGCCTCCTTGCTCCCCTACCCATCGGCAAGCTGCCCTTCGTCGGCCCCAAGACAGATAAAAAGCTTTCGGGGCTCGGTATCAAAACCGTAGGAGACCTGGCAAAATGGCCGGTAAATCTACTCCAAAAAATGTTTGGCGTACATGGGCAAACGCTCAACCTGCACGCCAACGGCATAGACGTAAGTGCGGTGGCACGGCGGCAGCAGATCAAATCCATCAGTCGTGAGACAACGTTTGCGAAAGACAGTCTCGACCTACGGTACATAAAGGACAACCTGTGCTATTTAAGCGAGCGTGTAGGAGCGGCCCTGCGTAAAGAGGGTAAATCCGCAAAATGCCTGTCTTTGAAACTTCGATACGCCGATTTCGATACCATAAGCCGCAGCCTTACTCTCAAACAGCCTGTCGATACTAATGAGGCAATATTTGCGGCAGGAACGATATTACTAGAAAAAGCGCTTAAGGTACGCAGGCACCTGATCCGGCTGATCGGCATCGGCGTATCGAAGTTTATCGACAGGCAAAGGCAGCTCGATATATTCGATACTGCATTACTCAAGCTGGAGCACCTCAACACCGCAATTGATAAGATACGGCAAAGGTACGGCTACAGCGCCATTCAGACCGGCGCAACGCCGCTGCTTGGCAAAACCGCCTCTATCCGCGACAGGAACTACTTGCTGGCTACACCTTGTCTTTCACGATAATCTCAGTTATTATTCGCACTATGAAATACTGCATATTGATAATAGACGGCGCCGCCGACTGGCCAATTGCGGGTAGGGACAACAAGACCTGCCTTGAGCTGGCGCACACTCCCAACATGGATGCCATGGCAAAGCAAAGCCTTATCGGCATAACAAAAACCGTGCCGGACGGCATGGAGGCAAGCTCGGCCTGCGCCTGCATGTCAATCCTCGGCTACGACCCCAAAACATACTACCGTGGCAGAAGCGGCATAGAGGCTAAAAGCATGGGCATTCCGCTGGATGAGGGCGAGGTGTTTTTCCGCTGTAACCTGGTCAACATTACAAACGGCATAATGACCAGCTACAGCGCCGGAGCCATAGGCGATGACGAAGCACACGCGCTTATCGCAACGCTGCAACAGGAACTGGGAAGCGACGAGGTGCGCTTCTACCCCGGTGTCAGCTACAGAAACATCCTCAAGATAAAAGGTCATACGGAAACGCTCAGTGCCGAGTGCACACCGCCACACGATATCAGCGACATGCCCATAGCCAATTTCCTGCCCGCCGGGATTGGATGTGAACCACTGCTTCAGCTCATGGGTAAATCCAAACTGATATTGAAAGACCACCCTATAAATCTGATACGCAAAGAGCGCGGCGAACTGCCCGCCACCGATATCTGGCTGTTCTGGGGCAGCGGCCAGAGCCCGGATATGCCGCCGTTTAAGCAGATCTACAGTCTGGATTCGGCGCTCACATCAGGCGTCGACCTGCTAAAAGGTCTGGCGAAACTGACGCAGATCGATGTGTTGGACACACCCGGCGTGCGTGACGATGCCAGCAACGACTACGAAGCGCAGGCGGCAGGCGCACTGAAGGCGCTAAACGACCACGACCTGGTTATAATCCACGTCGAGGCGCCGGATGAGGCTGGGCACGAGGGTGACATCGACGGCAAAATCGATGCCATAGAGAAGATCGACAAGCTGATGGTAAGTCAATTGCTTAAGTACGATAAAAACGACCTGCGGGTGCTGATTATGCCAGACCATCACACGCCCATAAAAATCAAAACGCACAGCGGCGACCCAGTCCCCT
>DAOUZV010000061.1 GCA_030665485.1 Chloroflexota bacterium
GATGCATCTGGCACACAAAATGCACTTGCTCAAATCTCTCTCAATGAAAGGATTGACCTCTTCAATAGCAGCTACCTGGGCAATCCGCTGGAATTCCACCATACCGATTCCCATATCTGATGCGATGGTGCGCAGCTTACAACGGTTGCCTTTGTTGCAAACCAGGCAGGAATCAGGATGACTGGACAGCATAAGCTTTACAATGGCTTTGCGGTGACTGAGCACGCGCTCCGATCTGGTGTTTATTACCATTCCAGATGCGATAGGAGTTACGCATGATGCCATTAAAGCGCCGTTCTGTTCATTTTCCACAATGCAAATACGGCAGGCGCCTATAGGTATTAAATGTGGATCATCGCAGAGGGTGGGAATATCTACTCCCACCTCACGGGCAAGCTCCAGTACTGTCATACCCGGATAGCCGCTTACCTCACGGCCATCCAGAGTTATGGTTATCGGCTGCAAAACAACTCCTTTTATTAACAAGCAGTGTTCGACGCTCGGTCTGAGTTGCTAGTTTCCGGTATCCCCCTGCCAATTGGCGGACACATAAGCAAACGACTTGGGGAAATATCTTCCCGCGTCCACCGCGCGTATTCCACTGGTCAGATCAGAGCTGGCGGCCCTTTTGGGTATGAATCCCTGCGCCCCGATCTGCTTGGCAACGTACATATTGTCCGGCTCATCATGCTGTGTTAAAACCAAAATCTTGGTTTCAGGATACTTGCTCATTATTTGTTTCGTCGCCTCAAGGCCATTCATTATGGGCATGGCTATGTCCATCAAAACCACGTTGGGCGTCAGCTTACCCACTTTTTCAATGGCATCCTGTCCATCAACAGCTTCACCAATTACCTGTATATCATCCTGCAGCCCCAGCAGGGCACGCACACCCTCCCTGACCACTGCATGATCATCCACTATAAGCACCTTTATGGTCCTGGTCTTTTCGTCGAGCAAACCGTCGACCTTGGGCATTAGAGAGTCCACAGAAATCGGCTTGGATAAATACTCATCCGCCTCAAGCTGCATTCCTTCGGACCACCTCCAGCCCTTGGTTTCCCTGTCTGCCGGAGCGGCATCGATCACTATCAGGCACACATCACAGGTATCGGGGCTTTGCCTCAGCCACTTGTGCAATTGGAAAGCATCTCCCCGAGGTAGCAAAGTCCCCAGAATGACAAGGTCGGGTTTCTCATGCTTGGATAAATCCTGAGCCTGTGATTTATTTACTGCCACAGATACTTCACGGCCCTTGCCCTCAAGCGCAGACTTGAGATTACCGGCAAACTCCTCCTCATCATCCACCAACAAGATTTTGATTGCCCCCATCTCCTCACCTCCTTATTAGCCGATATTCAATTATAAAGTTCAGCTAACTTTATTTAGAATAAAAAGAAATAGTACAATAAACAAAGAGGCATTTACCCCGAAACAGATGGGTAAATCACCCTGATTTATATGAATTTATTGCTTAATATCGAGGAGAATATACCCGAAGGAAACAGCTGAAAGCGTGAATAAGGCTAAACGGTGATTATTCCCTTTTTAAGGGCATACTTGACTACCTCGACGCGGCTGTGAAGATCAAGCTTGGACATAAGACTGGTTTTGTGGCCCTCGACAGTTTTGGGGCTGATTACAAACATTTTGGCTATTTCCTGATTGGTATATCCTTCTGCCAGAAGCTTGAGCACATCTCTTTCACGGTCTGTGAGCTGATCGTATGGATCTGAAACTTTTATCTTGCCATCACGCTGCTGATAATCAGAAACGACTATCTTGGTAATATCGGAGGACAAAAACGAGCCGCCATTATACAGAGAACGTATTCCGGAAGCTACTTCCGAGGATACGGCCGATTTGCTGATAAAACCCGAGGCTCCTGCCTCAATTATAGGTATAACATATTCCTTATCATCATACTGGGTAAGCACCATTACTTTAACATTGGGGAAATGCTTGCGTATCCTGCGTGTAGTCTCCAGACCTCCCATTACCGGCATGGCTACGTCCATAAGCACCACATCGGGTTCCAGACTGGTTATTACCTCCAAGGCTTCTCTCCCATTGGAGGCCTCACCTACTACTACGATATCATCTGACAGGCCCAGAAGAGCACATATGCCATCCCGTACTATCGTATGGTCATCTACTACCAAAACCTTTATCTTGGGCATCTACCTCCTTATGTAATAGGCACGCGGGCTACAGCAATTGCGCCGTGACCAATCCGAGATTCAACCGTGCAAGTGCCACCCAAAAGCAACATTCTCTCATTCATGCTGAACAACCCGGCTCCTCGCCCACCCTCCTCAATACTCTTAATCAGCGAGACATCGAAACCCCTTCCATCATCTGTGATGCGAAGTACAAAACTGTTCCCATCACGCTTAAGCGATATCTCAACGTTCTTCGCGCCGGAATGCTGCCATATATTGCTTATGGCCCCTTGAGCCCACCTAAATAATCCGACCTCGGTATCAGGAAGCATGGTTTTACCTATATCATCGAAGCCGAAAACAACGTCGATACCTGCCCGCTTTAAATTGGTTTCGGCATACTGACGGATGGCAGGTACAAGCCCCAAGGTATCTAGAAGCGCCGGACGCAGGTCCCCCATTAAGCGAGCCACCTCCGTATTTATCTGAATAGCAAGAGACTGAGTCATTTTGAGACGTTCCATGAACGCTTCGTTAGTTATACCTGCTTTAGCCGCCATCTCTATAAGCGTCTGCAGATTGATGGCGAGCCCAGAAAGTGTCTGACTGGTATCGTCATGCAGCTCACGGGCTATCTTTCTGCGCTCCTCCTCCTGAGCAGTCAGCATCTGGCGAGATAGCTGCTGATACCTATCCATCCCCTCACGCAATTCTTTTTGTAGCTTGGCCTGCTCTATGGCCACACCCAGTAGATCACCAATTGAATGTAAAAGGTGCATATCTCTTTTGGTAAAATGCCGGGGAGTTTTGCTGACAACGTTCATAACCCCGAACACGTGATCCTTAGCCTTGAGTGGAACGCATAGATAGGCTTTAAGTCCCTCCATAGTGATTAATTCGGCACGAGCTACCTCGGTCTCCTGCGATATATCCTCCATGAGTATCGGTTTGCCGCTGCGGGCCACTCTGCCCGATAGCCCCTCTCCAATATCAAAATGCATCCCTTCGGCAAACTTGCGCGAAAGCCCATGATAGACACGATAGGATAGCGTTTTGGTTTGTTCGTCGACAAGCATTATGCCTCCGGCGATACCGTTCATTATACGCACCACGTTTTCCAGACCTATCCTTAAAATGGCATCCAGATCGCTGAGTCCGCTTACGGCGGCCGAAAGACGACTTATTGCCATTAAATCATCAGCATATCCCCCGGTATCACCGAGCATATCGGGCTCATCACCATGGATTTCTGTCGTTTCAGAGGCATCTTTATCCAAAGTCAGCTCCTAAAGGGCAAAACTACTCGACAAAAGGATATACTACAACACTATCAGTTCTGTCAAGTTAATAACTATTAATCATGGAAAAACTGTGAGCAAGCGCAAAAGTATAGATTATAACAACGCATCGACTCTTTACAGATAACAAATGATGCTATCGAATGACGCGAGCACCGATTTATCGGGAGGGACACTAGTACGGCATTTCAATTGTTATGGTTGTGCCCTCGCCTTTTATAGATAATACATTAAAAAGCCCATCCAAAAGTTGAGCCCTTTCATGTATACCAGCCAGGCCCAACCTGCCGATCCGAGGAAGATCATCCACCGACTCCGGCAAATCGAATCCAACGCCGTTGTCACTGATGGTGAATATGGTTTTATTATCAAGAAACTCTATTCTCACCTTTGCACTGGAGGCATGTGCATGTCGGCCGATATTACTCAGCGCTTCTTGGATGATGCGGAATATCAATATCTCCAGCTCCGGCCTAAAACGTCTTTCATCACCAACAACCTCAAAACCTATAGCCAGCTCATAATGTTCTTCAGCCTTATGCACCAACGACCTCAGCGCCGTAAGTAATCCCAAAAAGTCCAGCAGCGACGGTCTAAGGTCCTGGCTGAAACGCTGCACCTCCGTTAGCCCAACGTTCAGCGATTCATGAAGTTGCTTTAAAAACTCAACGTCTTGTTCCGATAATGTCGTGTTCTTGCGAATAAAGTTATCCATCTTTCTGGAAAGTCCCCCCAAAACCTGTACCGTATCATCGTGCAGATCCCGGGATATTCTCTTGCGTTCTTCCTCCTGTGCCATCACCGCCTGTCTTATATAAAACCTCTGGTTTTCATGCATCTTACGTACAACTTCCAGATCACGTTCTTTCTGCTGTCTCATATCTATCTGAATCTTACGAAACAGGCAGAAAAAGATACCAAGAGCAGCCACTAATAAAGCCTCAAACAAAGCATCAATAGGCGCGGGCGAAAACATCGCAATGCGTGGCAACATGAAAGCGAACGAAATACCCGTAAGCGCCATTCCGGTTCTAATGCCCACAGTAATTGCGCTGTACCCGATTGGGAGCAGAAAGAATATTCTCTCTATAGTGTGGCGTTCGAAGGGAATAAAACGCCAGGGGAATAAGTAATCGGGAAACTCCGGACTCTCTGCATACTGTGGGATAGTAGCTAAAACCAATATTATAATAGCAAGCCAGAGCTGTGGTTTCCTGAGCCAGCTTACCACTTGCTCTCTCGTCAGTTCAATTCTTAAATCTTTTACGAATTCTACGACATTCATTAATCGGCGATCTCATCCAGCGCAAACCACCCCTTTTTGAGTCCATATATCACGGCCTCGGTGCGAGAACCGACCCCTAGCTTATTGAAGATGCTCCTCATGTGCCCTTCAACTGTGCGTTTGCTTATTATCACCTTTTCTGCAATATCTTGATTGCTCATGCCCTTGGCCGCCAGTACTATGATATCAATTTCTCTCTCACTGAGAATATCACCGATTTCTTCCACTCTTTTACCACCACCAGCAGTGCGGAATCGATTAATGAGTTTCTGGGCGATATTGGGATGAAGCGTTGGCTCCCCCTTGCTCGCTGATTCGACGGCACGAACCAATTCGTCGCCACTGGCTGTTTTGAGCAGGTAACCCGCCACTCCGGATTCCAATAGTGCAAAAACATATTCATCATCATCATAGGCGCTGAGTATAAGCACGGCAGTGGTGGGGCAGCGCTCTTTGATCAGTTTTGTAGCTTCAACACCATTGAGCTTGGGCATCGCTATATCCATTATGACCACGTCTGGATTTTTCTCAACCGCCAGTTTGACCACTTGCTCTCCATCGTCTGCTTCACCAACGACCTCAAATTTACCCTCTTCCTCCAGCAGTCGGCGGATTCCCTGTCTTGTTATAATATGATCTTCGGCAAGAATAACGCGAATGCCCATAACTGGTACCCCCTATACCATTATACATAAATGTTATTAATAAGCTCAAGTTTGCCATATTCTATGCTTTATGTAAAACAACAACAGCTAAACGAGGCAAAAAGGTAAAATCTGAAAGGTAATCAAGAACGAGCAAGGTATTCCTCAATCAGTATGCAGCTTTCCTTCAATACGCCCTCGACCTTCTCTATCAGACTTGTGCAATGGGTTATGATGCCTCCCTGGCCTTCTCTCTTATTTTCCAGTGTGTCTGGTAAAAGAAACCTGAAATCCAGCAGCTGCTGGCCTATGTCACGAGGCGATACTCTGGGGTGTGTTCGGAATTTGTCATGAGAGATTACCAGCCCAGGTTCAACAAGCTCCTTATACCAGTTCTGTTTAACCTTTTTATTCAGAAAGGATAACAGCTTGATTATATATGTATTCTCCAGCGATTTGGCGTTGTTTTTCAATATAGAGACAACCTCACCGAGATTATAGTTTTGCTGATACGTAATCAAAATATCGGGCAAATTTGTGGATAAAGTGAAACTGATCAGCTTCGCCAGGTTTTCGAGTGAGCTACGCAAACTTACCAGAAAGTGATCATAATCCATCGCCAATAACAGACTGTCTAATATCTCTCTGCGGTCGAGCTTCTTTTTATATTCACTTACAAGAACAATAAGGCTTTTAACTCTTTCCTCGGCATACAGGCACTTCTGATAGGATGTGCGGAGATAATAGGCGCATAGTTCACCATCATCTCCCTGCATTACCCCCATGATGTGCTCCCACAGGCTATCAACTATATCGCTTAGCTGAAGTTTCATATCACTCACTATACTATCGAAAACGCGGCCGCGCAACCTAAAAGAGCCGGGGAGAAACTCGGATCTATATCATACAAATGTCAGGGCTGGCCAATATGTAGAAAATTTGCTATTATGACAACTACATAGTCAGCCTATATATCTCCAAAGTGAGGTGATTGCCATGCCACAACAGCGTGAGCTTATCAAAGGAAGCACGGACCATCTGCTGCTCGTTCTTATCGGACAGCGGCCAATGTACGGTTACAGGATCATTAAAGAATTAGAAAATAGAAGCCAGGGGTACTTCAGATTCAAGGAAGGCACATTATACCCTGCCCTGCATAGAATGGAAAAGGCAGGACTAATTATGGGCAAGTGGGAGCTTTCACCCACGGGACGCCAGCGGCGCTATTATCACATAACCCCCAAAGGTGAAAGGCTGCTGGCAATGGAGAGAAGCCAGTGGCATGATTTCCTGGCCGCCATGCGTTTGGTGGTGGGTCCAACGAGTGCTTAGGATTAAAGGCAGGTTTTTGTGACGTCTCAGGTACTTAGTCAATATCTCAATAATATAAAGATCAATCTCAGGCTTGATACAGCCTCTGAGAACGACGTCTTAAACGAACTGAGGGCCCATTTAGAAGACGAATTCGAAGATATGGTTGAATCGGGGCTCTCCGAAGAGGAGGCCGCCAAGACTTGCGTAAAGCTTGTGGGCGCATCCAAACTGATCGCCACTCAAATATATGAAGTTCACAGTCAAGGCACCTGGAAGCAGGCTT
>DAOUZV010000053.1 GCA_030665485.1 Chloroflexota bacterium
AATCCCCGATGTTACGCCTTGTTTCAGGTGCAGGCTGCCCAAACTACCAAGCGAGGGAGTGGCTTTAACCTGCGATACGGCGGGGGTTATAAGTCCGGCCACCATGACCATCGGCGCGCTGCAATCTAGCGAGGCGCTGAAGATACTAACGGGATCAAAAAAGGTAAACCACGATGTGATCATGATAGACGTTTGGGAAGATACTTTCCTGAAGTTCAAGAGCAGAAGGCGTGCGGATTGCCCGGCCTGCGCTGGCAAATACGATTTTCTGGATGCAAGGTATGGCACTGTAACCACCATACTATGCGGCCAAAACGCGGTGCAGGTGCTCAACCCTGAGCGCAAAAAGATATCGTTTGAGCAGCTAGCAAAGCAGCTGAGGCCGCTGGGAAAGCTAAGCTACAACGACTTCATGCTTACCTTTGAAGTCGATCAGTGCGAACTGGTGGTGTTCCCCGATGGCAGAGCCATCGTTAAAAACACAAATGACGAGGCGCTTGCCAGAGGGCTATACGCCAAATACATAGGAATGTAAGCAAAGATGATTTATCTGGACAATGCAGCGACATCATGGCCCAAGCCGGAAATCGTCTATGAGACGATGGAAAGCTTCTTGAGGGAAAAGGGCGGCAACCCCGGCCGTGCCAGCCATAGTCTGGCCATTGCCGCCGATACCGCCATCGAGGAGGCGCGGATACTTGCGGCACGCCTGATCAACGCGCCCGACAAGGATCGTGTGATATTTACCTTGAATTGCACGGATGCTATAAACCTCGGCCTAAAGGGCTTTCTAAAACCAAGAGACCATGTGATCACCGACCGCATCAGTCACAACTCTATAGTTCGTCCGCTGGCCAAACTTGAGCAGCAGGGAGTGAAGGTCACTCGTCTTGCACCAGGATCGGAAGATGGATATGTTTCGGCTAAGGACATAGAAAACTCAATAATAGAAGATACAAAACTGATTGTGGTAACTCATGCATCAAACGTTACCGGGGTGATCCAGCCGATTAAGGAGTATGGTGCCATCGCCCGAAAATACGGTCTTATATTAATGGCGGATGCGGCTCAAACCGCCGGCACCTATCCCTTAGACGTTCAGGATGCCAACATCGATCTGATCGCTTTCTCAGGGCACAAAGGGTTGCTGGGACCTACCGGCACCGGCATTTTGTATGTGGGCGAGCGTGTCGAGCTGGACTCAATTCGCGAGGGGGGCACCGGCTCTCAATCCGAGCTTGAGCAGCAGCCGACCAAACTGCCACAAAGGTACGAGAGTGGAACACCCAACACGGTGGGAATCGCCGGACTGGGCGCGGCGCTGAGGTATATCCTTGATCAGGGGATAGATAAGATTCGCGATCATGAAATAAGACTGACAGACCACCTGCTTTCTGGGCTGGCGCTTTTGCCGCAGATAACGGTATACGGGCCCAAAGACAGCGCCAAACAGGTAGCCATCGTTTCATTCAACGTAGATGGCTGGGAGCAGGCCGAGGTGGGCGCAATTTTAGACCAGTCGTTTGATATTAAGGTGCGTACGGGATTGTACTGCGCTCCGATGGCGCACAAAACATTCGGTACTTTCCCCAAGGGTTCGGTGCGTATTGGCCTCAGCTATTTCAATACACATGAAGAAATCGATTTTGCGTTTGAGGCATTGAAGAAGATCGCGGACTCAAAGGCAGATACCAATAAAACGTAGAAAGGAGGCTTATAATGGATAAACGATTAACCGGAATTATTAAACGTGGCGGGAAACGCTGGGGCTGTTGTAATGCCTCTTTTGTTAACGTACAACTGGCACATATACAAATAAATAAAAGAGAGAGGCCAAAATGACAACGCAGAACGTGGAAAAACTGAAGTTTAAAACTATTGAAATACCTAAGCTGACCAGGGGTATTATGGGCAACAGCACCGAGCTCATCGGCAACACACCTCTGGTACGGCTGAACCGAGTCACCGACGGCGCCAAGGCCGATATCGTGGTGAAGCTGGAATCATTTAACCCCATAAGCTCGGTTAAGGACAGGATCGGGGTGGCCATGATCGTGGATGCCGAGGAAAAGGGGCGGGTCAACAAGGACACGGTAATAATCGAGCCCACCAGCGGCAACACCGGTATAGCTTTAGCGTTTGTCTGCGCCGCACGCGGATACAAGCTCATCCTGACCATGCCCGATACGATGTCCGTAGAGCGCAGGCAGCTGCTTTCCATCTTCGGCGCCGAGCTGGTGCTGACGCCCGGGGCGGAGGGGATGCCCGGAGCCATCAGAAAGGCTGATGAACTGGCAGCGGGGACTCCGAACAGCTTCGTTCCTCAGCAGTTCAATAATCCGGCCAACCCGGAGATCCATCGGCTCACCACTGCCGAGGAGATATGGCGAGATACCGACGGCAAAGTCGATATTTTGATATCCGGCGTTGGAACAGGGGGGACCATCACCGGCGTGGCATCGGCCCTAAAAGCGAAAAAGGCTGGTTTTAAGGCGATTGCCGTTGAGCCGGTTGGCTCACCAGTCCTTTCGGGCGGCGCTCCCGGTGCGCATAAGATTCAAGGAATCGGCGCCGGGTTCGTGCCGGATGTACTGCAGGCCGATTTGATCGACGAGATCGTCCAGGTAAGCAACGAGGATGCGGGCGACACAGCGCGCAGGCTGGCCAAGGAAGAGGGTATACTGGTTGGTATCTCATCGGGAGCCGCAGCGTGGGCAGCGATTCAAGTGGCAAAAAGAGCAGAAAACGAGGGCAAGCTTATTGTTGCAGTGCTGCCGGATACGGGCGAGCGATATCTCTCCACCTGGCTTTTCCAGCAACCTGAGGGGGGAACTCAAATCTAACAGCAAAAAATTGGCTGCATAGTTATAAATATACGATGGAGGAAGTCCGATGACGAAACAAGTACTTTTCACGTTTCCACAAAAACTTATCAAAGAGCCCGTTATATATGATCTTGGGATAAAGTTCAACGTGGTTACCAACATCCGACGCGCCGATGTTTCCGAATCTAAGGGCTGGGTTGTTCTGGAACTGGAGGGTAAGGAGGAAAATATAGATAAGGGCATCGAGTGGGTAATCTCCAAGGGAGTACGGGTCGATCCGGTGATGGGTAATATTGTGGAGGCATAAAGAATGGCGCGGATATACCCTGACTATGCAGCCGTAATGCCAAATAGAAACGAGGCCTTACGTTATGTCAATTGCTACCGTTACACGAACATAGGGATATCCGTCCAATTGGGTGTATAGCTGTACTCTGTGATACTAGTATATCTACAGCAGAACCCCAAGCAAATATGCCACACATCCCACCTGCATGGTCAAGAATACCTGCTTTTTCAACTTAAAAACGTTGATCTTGGACTGATTGCGCGTCAGTGATATGCAAACGAACAAATACGATACTACGGGAATTAGGATTAGCGGTAGAAAAACGTAATTGAGATACAGACGTGTATCTATCTGCAAAAAGAAAGGTATCGGATCCATCATCATGATTATTGCGTACAGGATGACGCAGACAAGCGCCGCTCTCTTCAAACCGAAACGTACAGGCAACGTATTAACTCCAAGCTGCCTATCCCCGTCAACGTCGCCTATATCCAGCATCACCTCAAACGCAAAGCCAACTCTTAACCACATAACCGCAAAATAATTGATCAATGGCACCAGCCCACCGACCTTAACCAAAGAGCCCAGCAAAATCTTCGCTACAAAAGCATATGCAATGACATCATTCTTCACTATAATAATCTTCTTGAGGTGAGTGTTATATAAAAAGAAAATGGGTAGACTGGCTAGGACTCCCACCATAGAAATGGTGTTCAGTAGTACAGAAAAGACTATAGCCAGAGCAAATGCGGTAATGCCAGTCATTATAGATGCTCTAGGAGAAAGCAATCCGGTCACCAGGGGTCGATCAACCCTGCTGTTTTCAATATCGTTTTTCAAATCGTAGTAATCGTTGAAGGCAAAACTGCCCGCTGCGCAGAAGAAAATTACGAGATATGCAAAAACGTATTCCCACTGAAAACCAATCAGGTCATCGGCTAAAAAGCCAGCGATAATAACACCGACCGCTGAAAACAGCGAGTATTCTATACGGATTAACCTTAAAAACGCCCCTATTTTTACTTTCGACATCTTACCTCCATAAAGCGATTAAATGAGCCTCACAACTATAACCAGAATTCCCACGGCCACAAATAACGTTCCCAGAACACGCTCCGAGATATGAGAGGGAACCTTGCCCTGAAGCCGAGGCCCGATCTGAGCTCCGACAATAACGCCGGGAATTGACCAAACCACCACATGCCATGCCGGATTGGCGCCCAGGATGTGAATGCCAACGGCGAATAAAACGGTAATGGTCAACACGAAGATAGCAGTGGCAACGGCAACCCTGGCAGGGACGCGACACCGGATAATAAGCTGAGTGGTGGTAACCTCGGGCAGGCCGGCGCTCATCAAGCCGGTTAGCAGCGCACCTACGCCTGCTAAAAACATCCCTATAATCCGATTACACACCTTGTACGAATACTCGGCGCCGTCCTTGGCTCGGATAACCGTTACCCTGTCATCCTCGCGGGTAACGTGTGCGGCTGGAGCTTTTTGCTTCAGACTGTCGTAGATAACTATTG
The DNA here is from genome assembly GCA_030665485.1 of Chloroflexota bacterium. Taxonomy (GTDB): domain Bacteria; phylum Chloroflexota; class Dehalococcoidia; order JABGRK01; family JABGRK01; genus JABGRK01. The sequence goes on from DAOUZV010000053.1 coordinate 4,644, forward strand.
CTGCCAGAGCCACCAGCGCAACACCGAAGATAATCTGCAGTATGCCGGCATCTATAATATGTGCCAGATAAGCGCCCAGCATAGCGGCAGGAACTGCAGCAAGCAGCAAGAACTTAGCTGTTCTATAATCAATTACCTTCTGACGAACGTAGTTGAAGGTGCCGAAGCCAGTTCCGAAAAGCTCGGTCATAAGCCCGGCACCTATTGCCTGTGCCGGATCAAGTCCTACAACCAGCAGAAAGAAGGGGCTGAAAAAGAGCGCACCGCTTATCCCAGTGGAAAGAGCAACAGTGGCAATGCAAATCGATGCCGGAAGCACCCACCATATATCCAACGCCTGTGATAAATCCACTGTAGCTCTCTTTCCGCTTCACTATGTGTATCTGGCAAGAAATCGGATTATTTTGCCGGAAAGACCGCTCATCAAACCTGAGATGCGTATGTCAGTAGCCGCCATCTGATTCGCGGTTGAATATGTGGGGTACACATGTATAGCTTCGGATAAATCGCCGTACTTAAGACCTCGGCTTAAAGTCAGGGACCACTCGTTGATCATCTCGCCGGCTTTAGCTGCCACGATGGTTACGCCAAGCAACTTGCCATTCTTTTTACAGATAAACTTGATGAAGCCGGTGGTATCGCCTTCCGTATGCGCCCGATCGACTTTTGACATCGGCCAGTCATACGTTTGAATATCATCACCATATTTTTCGCGCGCCTCTTTTTCGGTACACCCAGCATGAGCCACTTCGGGATCGGTAAACGTGGTCCACGGCACATGCTCCAAGACACCCTTCGATGCTAACGGCAGCAAGGCGTTGCGCACCGCCATGACCGCCTGCCATCCAGCGTAATGGGTAAACTGATGGCCACCAGTGCAATCTCCGGCAGCGTAGATGTGCTTTTGGCTGGTTCGCAGGTTTTTGTTCACTTCGATTCCGTTAGTGGTATAACTGACATTTGCATTTTCCAGCGAAAGCTTATCGACGTTGGGGCGTCGTCCCACCGCCACCAGCAGCGTGTCTCCCGCCAACTCGCCTCGACTCGTCGACAAATGAATGTCGTCATCATCCTTCCAAGCACGATGGACGGAAGAATTTAGGCGAATCTCGACTCCTTCAGCCTCCAGCACCACAGTCAGCGCTTGCGACGCCGCGGGGTCATCACGTGGCAACAATCGGTCTCCGGCCTCGATAAGCGTTAGCTTCGATCCCAACCGGCAAAACGCCTGCGCCATCTCACAACCTATAGGCCCAGCGCCGATAATCATCAAATGCCTAGGCAACTCCTCCAAATCCCAAACGTTCTGATAGGTCAAATAATCTATGCTATCGAGACCGTCGATAGTTGGAATAAAAGGTGAGGCTCCGGTGCAAATCAATATACGCCGAGCGGATAGTTGCACGTCCCCAACAGCAATTGTGCTGGTGTCCACAAAATGCACATCGCCCATATGAACGTTGATTCCTTTGGCCTGCAGCACCCCCGGCGATTCATCCTGATATATATCGTCAACAACGCTTTTTACATGCGCCATAACTTCTTTCAAATTTACAGGCGTATTGGCCGAAGTTAAGCCGTATCGCTCGGCAATGTGCATCTGGTGACTGACCTTGGCAATCTTAAGCAGCGCTTTGCTGGGCACACATCCAGACCAGGTGCAATCACCACCAACGCGATCTTTTTCCAGCAAGGCAACACTCACACCGAGTTTCACTGCAAAGTCTGCCGCCACCAGACCGGCGGAACCAGCGCCGATTATAGCCAGATCATACTTCTTATCCATATTCTTTCCTTAGCTCAACTTAAATAGTTAGTCGGCTTCGCTCAAAACTGTCAGCAGTTTTTTGATTGAAGGACGATCGGTTGCGCTACTACTTGGGTGTGACAAGAGCAAAGTGCCATCTTTACCCACAATGAAATCACCACCCAGTTGTGATCCGTCCCCCTTGATGCCAAGCCACTTGTGCCCTGTTAGCAGCGCTTTAATGTAAAACCACAGCGTTTTGAAATTCCATGAGCGCCACCAGGAATGACGCATGCCATAGAGGCCATAAACTTTCCTCTCCTCGTCCAGCAACATCTGGAAGGGGGCGCATGTTAATTCAAGCCATTCTTTTGCCATCTCTACTGTTCCGAAAGAGATTGCCCATACCTCTGTATCAAGCTGCTTAAGCTCATCCTGATGTCGGCACAACTGTGCCACATGCTCCTGGCACACCAGTCAGCCCAGATGACGCAGAAAAACCAGCAGTACTCTATGTCCTCCGAGTAGAGAATTGCTCAACGACACAGTCTGGCCGTCAACCGAAGGGAGAGAGAAATCCGGGGCTTTGTCTCCTACATGTAAGGAGCGGTGTTTCACAATGCTATCTACCACCCAAATACACCCCTAACTCAATAATACTAAAATTGGAATCCCAATCCATGCTATAAATGTATCTCTATATTGGCATAAAAAGCTACCAGAAGTTGTGAAAAATGTCAATCGGTGCATTAACCCGCCTCTTAAAACCAAGTCTTTTGTGGAGCACGCGGTTTCTGAAATTTAGCGGAAGCAAATCACGATATACCCGTTTTAGATATCAGATTATAGGAATAAGTTTATGTAAACTACTACCATTGAGCAAACATCGGGATGTTTGATTTTTGTGCACTACAATCAGAAAAACAGGAAAGAGTTGGTTCGGCTTTTGCCTCAGCTGTCAATCGCATGAACCACGCGTATAATAGACGTTATACGCGAGTAACCTATCATCTAATTGTCCTTATACTACGATTGACTATTACTAGCTACATTCTATAGAATTATCAGACGATTAAGGAGAAAAGAAAGATGAATTTGGAAGAACTGGGCTTTGGCGATTGGTTCAAGGATAAGGTTGATCCCACCAATGAAGCGCAATACAAAATAGCCAGGGTTATTGCCGTAAACAAGGGCAACTACGCCATCCGTAATGAGATGCGCGACGCCATTGCAGAGCTTACAGGCAAGCTAATGTTTGGCGCCGAATCCCCGCTGGACTACCCCGCCGTGGGCGACTGGGTATATGCGCAGTATCTTGATGGTGATACCTTCGCCGTCATACATGAGATTTTGCCCAGAAAGTCGTCCCTGCAAAGAAAGTCATCCGGCAAAAAAATAGACTTTCAGCTAATCGCTGCCAACATAGACACCGCGTTTGTGGTGCAATCACTGGATACCAACTACAACCTCAGACGTCTGGAGCGCTACCTGGTAATGGTTAACGAGGCCCGCATCCACCCCGTCGTCCTGCTCAGCAAAAGCGATCTGTTATCCGCAGGAGAATTGGAGGATAAAATAACGCAGATTCACACGGTGATGCCGGATGTTGAGATAGCGGCCTTCAGCAATATCAGCACCTCCGGCCTCGATACT
>DAOUZV010000116.1 GCA_030665485.1 Chloroflexota bacterium
ATAAAGACTGGTACAAACGCGAGTTCTGGGACCATAAGAACATAGAAAAGCGGCAGAAGAAGCTGTATAAAAAGCAGATACAGTATATGTGGAAGAACTCGGCATATATGAGGGTTAGAATGGAGGGGCAAGGAATACTGAAGTCGGGCCAGGTTAAAAACATGGCCGACATAGCCAAATTACCCTTCATCACCGATGCCGATCTGGCCAAGAGCCAGCACGAGGCGCCGCCATACGGTTACATTTACAGCGCCAAACCGGAAGAGATAGTTGGCATTGGGGTGACCAATGAGATGTCTGAGTCACCCAGGTATTGCTTTACGTCCAAGAGGGATACATCAAACGCCTACCGGCTGGCAAGGCCGCTTATGTCTGCCGGTATAAGCAGCAGCGATATTGCGGTGGTGCTCTCCAGGGAGGATTTCTGGGGGCTCCCGTTGATTTGCGAGATGCTAAAGCAGGATATAGGCTGTATGGTTATATGTGTGGCAGCTTTAGATGCCAAACGTAAGATGCAGGTTATAAACGAACTTAAGGCGACGGTGCTGGTGGGCACCACGTCACAGGTACAAACTTTGGCAGATGCTGCCGGCATGATGAGCATGGATGCTGCGCAAAGCGACGTGCGGGTAATCATCACTGCTGGAGAAACCGGCATAGGCAGTTCTGCCGAGATCGGCAAGGCTATGGAGCAGGCATGGAATGCCAAGGCATACGAGTTGTATGGTTGTCAGGACGTGGGTATTCTGGCGTGGTCCTGCGAAGCCGGTGAGGGGCTGCACCTCATGGAAGACGATTACGTTTTTGAGATACTTGATCCTGAGACAAAAGAGCCTGTAGCGCAAGGGGATGAAGGCGAGTTGGTGGTGACACCATTGCTCAACCACACGGTGCCGGTTACGCGCTACCGCACCAGGGATATAGTGTCGGTAATCGCTGATCCGTGCCCCTGCCGCAGAACGATGACGCGGATAGTCATCAAGCGCAAGCTTGACGCCGAACCTGCATTGCCGGACCTGGAGTTGTCTGAAGAGGAAATGATTGATCCGGAGCCGGTTGCGGTGGCGGCTGGAATTTCTGAGGTAGAGGCGGAGGCTGCCGCAGAGGATATAGGCGGTGAGGTTGGTGGTGGCTACGAGGAGCCCGAAAGCCCTGTCGAGCCTGAAGCACCTGCTGAACCGGAGGAGCCAGCAGAGCCGGAGGTGACCGAAGAACCAGAGCAGCCTGCCGAGCCTGAGAAGGCTGACTAGTTACATCGTTTTAGTATCAAAGAGCGTATTCTACTTAAGATGCGCTCTTTTTTATATGTAGCCCGTAATCAGCACGTCGCCGTCGAAGATCTCGACGCTGACGTTGTGCAGTTTGAGCGCTTCTTCCATTGTTATTACGCCGTAACCCAGTACGGGCGTTAGCGGTTTGTCTCCGCCGATGATCTTGGGAGCTATGAAGGCGGCCACTTTGTCAACCAGACCCTGATCAAAAAACGAGCCCAGCACTATGCCGCCACCCTCTGCGATGACGCTGGTTATGTTCCTTTGGCCCAGTGAGTTAAGCAGTGCATCAATGTCCACCATGTCGTCTTTTAGGGGTAGTTTGAGCACTTCGGCACCGAGTTCTGTGTATTGCCGTTCCCTGTCGCTGTCTATCGAATCCGTGGTTGCTATCAGCACACGGCCTGGCTCTTTGAACATCTGAGCATTTGTTGGAGTTCTGCCTTTTGTATCCACTATCACGCGCAACTTGGTAGCCCGCACGCTGTCTTCGCCTATTCTCACGTTGAGGCTGGGATTGTCGGCAAGGACGGTGCCCACTCCAACTAACACAGCATCAGCTTCGTAGCGCATACGCTGAACATGGTTTCTGGATGATTCGTTGGATATCCATTTTGAATCGCCGGTTCCGGTGGCGATCTTGCCGTCAAGCGTCATGGCGTATTTGGCGGTGACGAACGGTCTGCCCGTTGTTATAAACTTGGCCTGGGCCTCAATTAATCGTTGAACTTCCCGCTCGCGCTCACCTACATATGTTTTCATGCCTGCCGTCTCCAGCTCTGCCCTGCCTTTGCCGGAGACCTGCGGGTTGTGGTCCAGCATTGCCATGTGCACTTCGGACATGCCGGCAGCGATGATATCCGTGGTGCAGGGGGGCGTTTTGCCGAAGTGGCAGCAGGGCTCAAGGGTTACATACATACATGCTCCCTGAGCGCTTGTGCCCGCCCGTTTTAGCGCAACTTTTTCGGCGTGGTCGCTACCGGGCGGCTGAGTGCAACCCTCCCCGATTATGGCATCGTTCTTGACTATAACGGCACCCACCGCCGGATTGGGGCTGACCTTCCCCAACGCCGACTTTGCCAGATCGATTGCGCGAGTCATGTAGTCCATATGGCTATCCCTAATTTGTTTTGCCTATTATAGCAGGTTGATACAATTGATTGTTTAAGCGTAATCATTTTGATCGTAATGATGCCCTCCTTTCATTTGTCATTCTTGCATTTGCAGCGTCATTTCGCTATGATTCTTTAAGTTGAGAAAGGAGGGGGAAGTTGCAGTTCAAAGTAATAACTGAGGATACCTTTAAGATAGAATGCGACGCAATCATCGTCGATATATACGAAAAGACGGATAAGACAACGTCCGTTGCCGCTGCCGATGCGGCGCTTGATGGAGCCATTGGCCAACTCATAGAATCTGGTGAAATTAAGGGCAAACTGGGCGAGGTTACCCTGATTCATACTTTAAGCAAAATGAAGGCGCAGCGGCTTGCCGTTTTGGGATTGGGTAAGAAGGAAGACCTTACCATAGACAAGGTTCGCGGCGCTGTAGCCGGTGCCTGTCGCAGATTGAGGAAGGCCGGGGTTAAAAAGGCGGCAACGGTGGTTTTAGGTACCGATGCTGACTTGAACGCGAGCGAGGTGGCTCAGGCAACGACCGAGGGCGCAATCCTAGGGCTGTACCAGTTTCGCAAACACATATCCAAGGAGCCCGATAATCCCGGAATTGATGAGATAACCATCGTCGCAAGCGATAAGGGTCAGGTCGCCGATATGCAAAAAGCGGTGGAAATGGGCGTTATCATGGCCGAGGCTGGATGTACGGCGCGCGACATGATCAACGAGCCGGGCAACCAGATGACCCCGTCTGATATGGCGGCGATGGCGCTGAAGGTGGCGTCTGATACTGGTATCGAAGTCACAGTATATGACAAAGATTGGATGGAAGAGATGGGCATGGGCGGACTTCTGGGTGTTGCCAGGGGCAGTGCGCAGCCGCCGAAATTCATCGTCTTAAAATACAATGGCGGTGGCGGTAAGAACGTGGGTTTGGTGGGCAAGGGGCTCACATTTGATTCAGGCGGCATATCGCTGAAACCATCCGAAAAGATGGAGGAGATGAAGGGCGATATGAGTGGCGGCGCGGCGGTTATTGCCGCCATGGGGGCAATTGCCAGACTTAAGCCCAAAATTAACGTGACCGGACTTGTTCCCGCCACTGAGAACATGCCGGGCGGCGCGGCACAAAAGCCCGGCGATGTATTGACGCCGATGAACGGCAAGACGGTTGAGGTAATAAACACCGATGCCGAGGGGCGCCTTATACTGGCCGATGCGCTTTGCTATGCCAACGAGTTGAAGCTTGCGCCGGTGGTGGACATTGCCACGCTTACCGGTGCCTGCATGATAACGTTTGGCACCATTTGCAGCGGCGTTTTTGCTAACAATCAGGATGCAGCCGACAGTCTGCTGAAGGCAAGTAAGGCAACCGGTGAGAAGATGTGGCAGCTGCCCATGTACGATGAGTACAAAGAGATGATAAAGAGCAACGTTGCCGATATCAAAAACGTTGGCAGCAGATGGGGTGGAGCCATCACCGCGGCGCAGTTTTTGGCTGAGTTTGTCGGTGATACTCCCTGGGTGCACATCGACATTGCCGGGACCTTCCATGTGGAAAAGGACGATGGCTATCTGGTAAAAGGCGCTACGGGAGTTAGCACCAGAACCCTTATAGAAATGGTTTTATCTCTGGCTTAGGTTTTTGGGAGGTGAAACGTGAAAGTTGAATGGCTGGGTCACGCCTGCTTTTTGATAACATCGAACGGCGGCATAAAGATAATTTGCGATCCGTATAAATATCTTGGTATG
>DAOUZV010000003.1 GCA_030665485.1 Chloroflexota bacterium
CGTATCCAAGATGGGACGGGCGATTATTGCCACGGGCATCACCACTTTAGGCGGTTTCGGCGTTCTCATCGCCTCCAGCTTCCCCATGATGAGTGACTTCGGCGTTGTTACCGTTGCCGGCGTTGCGTTGTGCATGATAAGCGCCATTGTGGTGATGCCGCCGCTGATGGTTTGGTGGGATAATTTAATAGCCAGACGGCGTGCCAAAAAACGGGCGGCTGTGGCCGATTTCACTAACAAAAGGTAGTATTTTTAAGGCAAATGGGCCATTTTATCACAAATAGCTTGACAATCTTTAGAAAATGAGGTATCCTGCACGCAAATCAAGGAGGTGAACGGAATGCAAGCATATTGTATGAAGTGCCGCGCCAAGAAGGATATGAAGGATGCGAAGCAGATTACCATGAAGAATGGTAAGCCAGCAACCCAGGGCGTTTGTCCCACCTGTGGCACCAAGATGTTCAGAATTGGTAAGGGATAGTTTGCTGGTATTATTGGTTTAGTGGATCAAACAATGTGATGAAGGCCGGGTTTTTTAAAGCTCGGCCTTTTGCGTTACCGCGCTTTTTCTATTACATTTATAGTTGCATGCAATCGCGGGTGGGCTGATTTATTATACTCCTCCTTTTTAAGGCGTAGCGGTGATCGTCTGCTTGCAGTTATCCCTGATGGTTTTGGGAAATGGTCTAGCTTACCAGTTTTTCGAAGCTGCTGATGAGGGTCTCGGGATCGAATGGTTTTACTATATAATCGTTTGCGCCCAGTGCCATGGCCTTGCTGATGGCTTCGTTTTCCGCCCTGGCGCTGGAAATGAGTATTGGAATATCTGATGTGAGGCGCACTTGTTCAATTATTTGATTGCCGTCGATATCGGGCAGCCCCAAGTCCAGTATAATTACATCGGGCTGTTCCTGTTCTAGAAGCTCCATACCTTTGCGGCCCGTGCTGGATGATAACACGGTTACCTCCGGCTTGTAGATCTCAAAGCACACGCGGATCACTTCCATGGTGCCAGGGTCATCTTCTATCACAAGTACCTTCAAGTTGCCCCTCCATAATCACGTGATCAGCTAATCTTTTGCTCCAGTGGAAGTGTTACGGCAAAGGCAGTACCTTTGCCCTCTTCACTCTTAAGCCTTATTGTACCATATCATTTTGGTCCCAGTTAGGTATCAGTTTAGATAGTTTTACTAGAGTAAGGGCTTTACCATTGCGGTGACGTATCTGGCTATGGCGGGCGATGCGGTTAAGCCGGGCGACTCGATGCCGATGAGGTTTATCAGGCCGGGAAGTCCCTTATCACTCTCCTGCTGAATGATGAAATCGCGGTATTCCTCGTCAGGCCCCTGAAGCTTGGGCCTCACCCCCGCCATCTCTGGCTCAAGATCGTCGTATTCTATGAAAGGCAGAAACGTTTTGGCCGAATCGAAAAACATCTGTTTCTTCTTTATATCTACGCTGTACTCTATGCTATTTACGTATTCCACGCTTGGTCCCAGCCTCATGCGTCCGTCCAGCCCCAGCGTGACGTGCACGCCCAGTCCGGTGGTTTTTACCGGCGGTACGGGATACACCAGTCGACTCACCAGTTTCTGCTTGCCGTTGCCCACGCTGAAGTACTCACCCTTGCAGAAGTGCAGCCTGTATCCCGCCTCGTCGACATCGATGCCCGCCAAAGCGGCCACTTTATCGGAATGGAGTCCGGCGCAGTTTATAATTACCCTCGTATTGAAGGTGAATGTTTCATCATCATTGGCAGCCGTTACCCTGTATCCGTCTGCCGTTTTCTCTATGGCCGTAACCTCCGCGCGGTAGGCGATGTGGGCGTCGTTTCTGGTGGCGATGGCTATGAAGCACTGCATCAGCCCGTGCGAGTCTACGACGCCGGTGGTTGGGCAATACAGCGCCGCTAAAGCGGTGATATTCGGCTCCATCTTCTCTATCTCGCTTTTGGGAATGATCTTCAGTCCTGGCGTGCCGTTGGCCTGTCCTTTTTTGAGCAGTGCTTCGATTTCTCCGATCTCTTCGTCGCAGGTGGCTACCACCAGCTTGGTAAGGTTTTTGTGCTCCACACCGTACTCTTGGCATAGTTGGTACAGCAAAGCGTTGCCCTCAACGCAGGTTGCAGCCTTGATCGAGTTTGCCGGATAATAGATGCCGGAGTGTATGACCTCGCTGTTGCGGCTGCTGGTCTCTTGGCCGAAGGTGTCGTTCTTTTCCAAGATATAGATTTGCTTATCGCCCTTCGATATCTCGGCAGCAATGGCCAGCCCCACCACGCCGGCGCCGATGATGGTTACGTCGGCTGCATATGACATATCTTGAAATCCCCTCTCGTCCCAAATGATCTTTTTCTATAGCCAATATAGCATAAATCGGGTTGATTTTTTAAACGAATATACCAAAGGGGCTTGACAGTCTCCAATTAATAGTATATCCTACTTTCCTACAAGGAGGTGGACAAATGGAAGCATATTGCATGAAGTGTCGCGCCAAGAAAGAGATGAAAGATGCAAAGCAGATTACCATGAAAAACGGTAAGCCTGCGACACAGGGTGTATGCCCGTCCTGCGGTACCAAGATGTTCCGCATCGGCAAAGGCTAGGAAAGTTAAAAACCGAATAGCCTAAAAGTGCCGAAGAGGTGGCTTCTCCACCTTCTTCAGCTAGAGTTTTGGAAAAAATAAGGGGCTTACTTAAAGCCCCTTATTTTATTTCCGTTCTACCGCTTAGTTCTACTTGGTTTCCTCTTTTAGCCAGTTCAAATAATCCTGGTTACCTCCTATTATCGGTAGCGCTATTACCTCCGGCACATCGTAGCTGTGAGCTGATTTTACCGCTTCAACCACGTCATCCAACAGGGATCGCTTTGTTTTAAGTACCAGCATGCACTCGATCTCTGATTCCAGAACGCCCTGCCACCAGAATATAGAACTTACTCTAGGTACGATATTGGCGCAGGCGATGAAGCGCTTCCCCAGCAGCAGTTTGGCGATACCCTGCGCTTCTTGTTCATCTGCGGTGGTGATGAAAATAATGATTTCGGTTGGCTCTTTCATAATCAATCCTACTTATTGCTATTGATTATTCTTTGCGGGTGAGTGTATACGTTCATTCGCGTTCCTCGGACGAAGCCGACAAGCGTTATTCCCAAATCATAGGCCAGCTTTACCCCAACGCTGGTGGGCGCCGATCTCGATATAATAATTGGTATATTCCGCTTGAGTACCTTAAGCAGTATCTCAGACGATATTCTGCCGCTGGTTAGTATGATTCGGTTTTCCATCGATATGTCGTTGAGCATGCACTCGCCGATGATCTTGTCTATAGCGTTGTGACGGCCTATATCTTCTTTGAATATAAGAACGCTTTCTGCATCGCACAGGGCGGCGCTGTGCACCCCACCCGTTTCTTTGAAAATCTGGGATTGGTTATGGAAATCCTTGACCAGTGTGAAGATGGCGTTTGTCGAAATCGTCATGTCCGATTTCACTTCGGCGAGTGTTTGGGCGTCTGCCAGGCTGTACAACGATGCGCCGCGTCCGCACCCGGATGTTATCAGTCGTTTGAAGGCAAGCTCGCCCTCCGGCTGCTTTTCGGCGATGGTTTCTACGCGCACTATGCCTTTTGCCTCATCGACGCTTACCTTTGCGATATCGCTTTTATCGGCAAGCAAACCCTCCGAGAACAGGTAGCCGATACCCAGATACTTGAGGTCTATGGGCGAGCAGAGCAGAGTTACCAGCTCCTGATTGTTGAGGATGATGGTTATGGGTGCCTCGATTATTACGACATCCTCGATATCTTCTCTGCCATCATTGGTGTAGCGCTGTATATAGAGCTTTTCTACGTGTTCCATCACCTTTTCCTTATAAATCGCTGTTATGCGTTAAGTTTCTCATGTTCCTTCTTCATACACTTGTCCATGACTACCATAAGCCCTGCATCTTTGGCTCTGGCTGCGGCCTCTTCGTTTATCACGCCCTCCTGCATCCACACGGCCTTCGCCTTTATCTGGATGGCATCATCGACTATGGGCGGAACATCCTCAGATTTGCGGAATATCTGCACCACATCCACCTTGCCTGGTACGGAGTTCAAATCAGGATAGGCTTTTTGGCCGAAGACTTCATACTCTCTGGGGTTGACAGGGATTATGGTGTAGTCGTGATCCTTGAGGTAGCCGGCCGCTATGTTGCTGGGCCTTTCCGGGTTACTGGATAGTCCCACTACCGCTATCACTTTACTGCTGTTAAGGATGGTTTCTTCCACGCTACTCATATGCCTATCCTCCTCTTGCTTTAAGAGTGTTTTATGAGCGGTGACATTGATCTTAGTCTTTGAACGATCTTGGGCAGAGTTTCCATCACGTGATCGATTTCTTCATCTGTATTCATCCTGCCTAGGGTAAATCTGATGGTGCTGCGCGCCTGATCGGGGGGTACGCCCAGTGCCAGCATGACGTGCGACGGGTCCAGACTGGACGAGGTACATGCCGAGCCGCTGGAGGCGCATATGCCCTCAATATCCAGGTTGAGCAGGATCGATTCTCCCTCAACATATCCTACACGCAGGTTAACGTTGTTGGGAAGCCGCTTTACGGGATGCCCTGTCATATAAACATCATCGATACGCTCAATAATTCCGCTGGTCAACCTATCGCGCAGTGTGGTAATCCTGGCCGCTTCCCGGGTAAGCTCACAGAGGGCCATCTCTGCGGCAACGCCGAATCCGACGACGCCGGCCACGTTTTCTGTGCTGGCCCGCCTGTTCTTTTCCTGCTCGCCGCCGTGCAGATATTTGTCGATTACGGTGCCTTTTCTGATATAAAGAGCTCCCGTGCCTTTGGGTCCATACAGTTTGTGTGCAGACATTGAAAGCAGGTTTACTCCAAGCAGGTTAACATCTATCGGGATATGGCCTGCCGTCTGCACCGCATCGGTATGAAAGCAGACGTTTGCCTCTCTGGCTATCTTGCTGATTTCGGCGATGGGCTGGATGGTGCCGACCTCGTTGTTGGCGTGCATTACGCTGATGAGGATTGTTTTATTCGTTATAACCTTTTTCACATCGCCCGGATCGACGAGCCCGTACCCGTCGACGGGGAGATACGTTACATCGAAACCGCGTTTTTCCATCCAGCGGCAGGTGTCCAGCACCGCGTGATGTTCGATTGGTGTGGTGATTATGTGGTTGCCTTTTTCTTGGTTGGCGTAGGCCTTGCCCTGTATGGCGTAGTTATCGGCCTCGGTGCCGCCACTGGTAAAGACTATCTCATCGGCATTTGCACCGATAAGTTTTGCAACTTTTTCTCTAGCCTCGGCCAGCGCCTCCCTGGCCTCCGCGCCGTATGAATAGACGCTGGAGGGATTGCCGAAAGAATCGGTAAAGTACGACAGCATCGCCTGGACCACCTCGGGCCGAGCAGGTGTGGTAGCTGCATGATCAAGGTATATGCGTTTCACTCTGTTTTGCAACCTCCGCTAGCCGGTATTTCTCAAAACAAAAAGGTGGTATCGAGGATATGATATTTACCAGACGTCATCATCGGCAAACTCGGTTTCTATCTTCTTCATAGTTTCTTCGAGATCGTCTTTTTTGGCCGTAATTCCGCCCGCTTTTTCCAGCGCCTTGATGCGTTCTTTTAGCACTTCCTGCTCCTTGAGCACGGTTCTTATAGCTTCGGCGACAGGATCGGGCAGCTTGGCGTGTTCCAGTGGTGATACCGGTTTGTGTTCGCCGGACACGATGCGCCCAGGTATGCCCACCACCGTTGCGCCCGGTGGTACAGAATGTATCACCACGGAATTAGCGCCGATTCGCGCTCCATCGCCCACGGTGATCGGGCCCAGCAGCACAGCCGCCGCTCCCACCACCACGTTGTTGCCGATGGTGGGGTGGCGTTTTTTCTTGGCAAGGCTGGTGCCGCCAAGTACCACGCCCTGATAAAGCAGCACGTCGTCGCCGATCTCCGTCGTCTCACCTATGACAACACCCATGCCATGGTCGATGAAGAACCTTCTGCCTATCGTGGCCCCGGGGTGTATCTCGATGCCGGTGATGAAGCGACTGATGTGCGATATGCAACGCGCTAGAAACATGAACTTATGCGTCCACAGGAAGTGTGCTATCCTATGAAACGATATGGCCTGCAGCCCGGGATAACAGAACAGTACCTCCAGCTTGCTGCGCGCCGCCGGGTCTCTGACGAACACGGTGCAGATATCTTCGCTGGATATTTTCAGCATCATCTTTCTCCTTGGCCGGTATCTTTATGCGTTGGCTACCTGGTAAACGTTGCTTCCGCCGCTTGTGATATAGATAATACTACCGCACCTGGTGAGGATTTGTACATCCTCTTCATTGAACAGATACGTTCCCTTTGCACTTGGCGCACTGGCCGAAGATGGTGAGGTGCCGCAGGTCGGCGGTGAAGTTATGGTCGCTCGACAGTTTATCGGTAAGGGAAGTGAAGACGGACTCATCAACATCGACGACGGTTCCGCACTTCTGACAGACGAGGTGATGGTGATGGCCTTTTTCGGCCGAGTGGTAGCGCACTTTACCCTCGCCGAAGTCGGATTCGGTTACCAGTTTGAGGTTTTTGAGCAACTCCAGCGTGCGATATACGGTAGACAGATTAAGGTGGGGGTATATGGCGCGAACCTGCGAGTAGATTTCCTCAGCGCTGATGTGGTCGGTGGCACCCTCCACTGCATTTAGGATCATCATGCGCTGAGGCGTCATGCGGTAACCGAGCTCGCTAAGCTTATCGGCGGGGTCTTTATGCTGGTGTTTTTCCATATGCTGTCTCCGCCGTTATTATACCTGAAACTTTTTGCTGTTGCCAACATTTGCAAATGGAGTCGAATCATTTATTTTTTCCTCCTTGAGCAGGTTGGTAGAGTCGGCCTCGCCGATGGGGATGCCCGCCCTGATGAGACGATCCATCACGGGTGCCCTATTTGTCGCAGGTCCCAGCGTGCATACTATTTTGGTGTGCTTTTTTTAGAATTTGCCGTGTTCTATTTTTGTTTAGCTTCTTTCTTAAGTTTATAAACGGCAACGGTTCCGCTGTGGTTTGCCGACTTGAGTCGCAAAAATTTAGACTTTGCTTATTGAAATAGGCTATAATGGTATCAGGTGCAAACCATGATTAGAGTAGAAACGTGTCACATTTATAAGCTTCTTCATACTTATTGAGTGCTTTCGTTTTAGTTTTGCATTTTAAGTGCAAACACCGTTTATTAAGATTCTTTTAGATTGTTATGATGATATTTCTGTCTATCGTAACGGCTTTAAAAGGTTAAGGAGAATTGAGGATATGGGTAAGATTTATCTAGTTGATGTAACCAACCGCGATGGCGTGCAGACGGCGCGGCTGGGGCTGTCTAAGCTGGAAAAGACAATGGTGAACATGTATCTGAACGAGATGGGTGTTTACCAGAGCGAGTTTGGCTTTCCCACCACCAGGCACGAGTCCAACTACCTCAAGGCCAACCTGGAGCTGGTCGAGATGGACGTAATTGATTCCTTGAGGCTGGAGGGATGGATTAGAGCGACGGTGGGCGATGTTGACCAAGCCTTTAGGCTGGTTCCGCAGCTTAAGCATTTGAATCTATCGATATCGACATCCGACCAGATGATAGAAGGCAAGTTTCAGGGTAAAAAGGATAAGAGGGATATCATAGCCAGTATGACGCTGGCTGTTGACAGGGCCAAAGAGCTGGGTGCTGAGAGTATAGGTGTTAACGCCGAGGATGCTTCCAGAACCGAGACGGACTATCTGCTTGAGTTTGCTACTGCCGCAAAAGAGCGCGGTGCCGCGAGGGTTCGTTATTGCGACACGCTGGGCTATGATAATCCGTTTACAATTTATGAGTCATGCAAAACACTGGCTAAAGAGGTTGGAATCGGGGTCGAGATTCACTGCCACGGCGATTTAGGTATGGCGGTGGCCAACTCGATTGCCGGTGCCAGGGGTGCGATCGACGGCGGGCAGGATGCTTATATAAACACGACGGTTAACGGCATAGGCGAAAGGGCGGGTAACGCCGATCTGCTGGCGGTGGTTCTAGCGGCCAAAAAGTCAAAAGGATTTGCCGACAAGTACGAGCTGGGCGGCAATGTTGACCTTGCCATGTCATGGAAGATAGCCAAGTTTGCCGCTTATGCCTTTGGCATACCGATTCCAATAAACCAGCCGGGCGTTGGTGCTAACGCCTTTGCCCATGAATCGGGAATACACGCCGATGGCGTGCTTAAGGACCCGGAGAATTACGAGCTATATGGTTACGAGGAGCTGGGCTTGGGCGAGCCGGTGCTGGTTGATACCGGCAGGCAGATTTGTACCGGTGAGTACAGCGGTATTTCCGGCTTCCGCCACGTAATGAGCCAGATTGAGGAAGTGTCTTTTGCCAACGATGAGGAGGCGCGCAAGGTGCTTGAGCTGGTAAGGTACGCCAACGTTGAATCTCAGCATCCGCTGGTTGAAGACGAGCTGCTGTTTATCTCTCAGTATCCGGATATAGCCAGGAAGCTGCTGACGTTCACGCCGGAGTAGGCGGCGATATCATTGTCGTGGCACATAGTTATCAAGGAATCACGCTGGATTTACGCGTTCAGCGTGGTTTTTCCTCTGTGGCCAGTATCTGGTAGGTGCTGACCTTGGGTAACTCCGTTAGATAAGGCGCCACTTTTTTATATAGCTCGGAGCGCTTGTCCGACCTTTCCCATACCCTCCAGTCGTCGAGGCTGCGCCAGGTGCTGATTACGATTATCGCCGCTTCATCCTCTGTGCTTACCAGTGTCTCGCCGCTGATGTAGCCGGGCCACTGCATGGCTGCCGATCTTAACTGCTGCAGTATATGAGTTATTTCCGCCTTGTCGGCCAAATGCCGCTCAACGATCATTCTAAGCATTGCTGCCTCCTTTCAATGTGTGGATTTAGGGGCTATAAATTAATCCTTTTAAGGGGCGATGTCAATACCTTTTTAGATGTTGACGGGGCATCGCTTTTTGGATATAATATCGCAAAACGATATCGGGCAGCGTTATTATGATCGACAGAGAGTTTTTTCTGGGTTTCGTCAAGATACACATCCTGTACCACGCCATAAAGGAGCCCATCTATGGCGTGGAGATAATGCGCGAGCTGGCAAGGCATGGCTACGACCTGAGCCCGGGCACGTTATATCCGACATTACATAGGATGGAAAGAGACGGATATCTGGTAAGCAGGCGCGAGGTAGTCGAAGGCAAAGCGCGCAAATACTACCGGGCGACTGATGTTGGTGTGCGCATGCTGGAACAATCGAAAAAGCAGATTATGGAACTGGTCAGGGAAGTGGTCGATGAGAAGTAGAAGGTTAAATGATTAAGCGTTTTTCATTATACGGATTTTTAAAGAACCAGCGCTATTTTGAAATAGTTTTTCTGCTGTTCATCACTGACCAGCGGTACGGCCTTGGGTTTTCCTACACCCAGTTTGGCCTTCTCATTGCCTTCCGCGAACTTTGCGTTATTCTTATGGAAGTTCCCAGCGGCGCCGTGGCCGATCTGTTCGGCCGCCGCCGTAGCATGATATTATCCTTTATTTCATATATCGCCGCCTTTACCGTATTCGGTTTCAGTCAGGTCTATTGGCATCTCTTCATAGCCATGTTCTTTTTCGCCATAGGCGAGGCGTTTCGCACCGGCACCCACAAGGCGATGATATTCACGTGGCTGCGTAACAGAGGCCGCGTTGATGAAAAAACCAGGGTATACGGCTACACGCGCTCTTGGGCAAAAATAGGGTCGGCGGTTTCAGTAGTCTTGAGTGTAGTTATCGTGTTTTCCCTACAGAAATACAACTACGTTTTCTTCTTCGCCGCCATCCCGTATGTAATGGGACTGATCAATTTCCTCAGCTATCCGGCGGAACTGGAGGGCCAGCCCGGCACCGGTGTTGGTGTCCGCGAAGTATGCGTTCACCTTTGGCAGTGTTTGCGCAATGCTATAGCAATTAGGAGGTTACGCCGCTTGATTGTGGAGTCGATGTCGTTTGAAGGTGTTTACAAAGCGGTTGAAAGCTATTTGCAGCCCGTAGTTATGGGTATGGCACTGCTAATCCCCATTTTTATTGGTCTGACTGATATACGCCGCGGTATCCTCATGATTGGCGCAGTCTATGTTGTTCTGTACTTGGCAGCAGCCTATGCCAGCCGCCAGTCTCACCGCCTCAGCGATCGCACCGGGGGAGAGGAAAAGGGCAGTCGTCTGCTATGGAAGGTGGTCTTCGCTCTTTATATAGCCCTCATCCCGCTGCTGTTCTTTGAGTATTTCTATGTGGCAATAGTCGGTTTCATCGCGCTTGCTCTTATCCAGAACTTCTGGCGTCCCATGTTGATAAGCAGGTTTGACGCTTTTGCCAGCGAGACCCGTGGCGCCACCATACTATCCATAGAAAGCCAGGCAAAATCGTTCTCCACAATGATCGTAGCGCCCATAATCGGCGCAGCTGTGGACTTTGTTGAGAAGCATCAGGGTCTAGGGGGAGATTTCTGGCCGGTGGCCGCAATAGCCGCCATAGCCGCCCTGCTTATGCTGCTTACGCCACTCAAGAATCGAGGTAATGAGGTAGAGGCACTGGAATGTGAGACGGGCTCTGTTATTGACGCAGAGGACGTGGACGGCTAATTTGACTACAGTAGATTTGTAAGCTCTTGCCTCTTGCTTGAGTGTTCCTCATGTAGTAGACCCGGGCAGTTATCCAGTTCGGCTTGGTCGTTTATCAGGGCGCTGGCGAATGCCATGCAGGTGGCCAGCCCGCACTCTCTGCAATTTGTCCGTGGCAGCAGCTTATATATACTAAGTGTGGGAGGTTTGGCTTTTTTACCGTTGTACTTGGGTTCGATATCGCCTCGCCTGCGCCAGATATCATTGAGTAAGCCGATGATAATTTCTGTCTTTTGCAGAGCTTCCTCTCTGTTATGAACCATGGCGATGGTTATTAGATTGGGGCGCATGGAACAGAATATCTCATCGTGTCGAAAAGACAGAAATTTTTCATTATGCAGGTAGTCGATACACTCCACTTGCGCGTTTATATAGGGCAGCGCCCTGCCGATGTCGCCGGGCAGAGTAATTTCGATCTTGTATTCGAAGGAGCCGGGCTCGCAGGCGCGCTCGACAAGCTTCATTCCATAATCGCCGATTAATGCTTCATCATGATTATTCATTTCATCCGCTTCTTGTACTTGACGCTTCTATGGACGAGTTTTCAGGAGTTGTTTTCTATTTTACCCTGCTGGCGCAACCCGAAGGAATCTAAAGCAAGATTATCTGGGAATTATTAAGACTTTCTCACATCAAATAATCACTCTTTTGGGTGATTGTGACAGGGTGAAGTAGTTTTATGATGTTTGGTGAGAGTGGGGCTTCTTGGCAAAGCTTACAATTCCAGCCGCTTCTTGGAATCAAATGCGTTATATCATAAAAGTCTGAACTGGTAAAAAGCATAAGTGAAGGCGGCCTTTACAGGCCGCCTTTCTTTTTATGTATTTGGCTTCGTTATTGACATAGATTGCGGCGGACAGTATTATAATTGGACATACATAGACTCGCTATGCATGTAGCTAAAGCCGCTTTAGATGGGATATAGTATGTCTGATATAAACGCTGCCCACTATGCCAGCATGGAACCGGGATACGTAATCTCCTCTGCCCGCTATACCTTTTCCCCAAAAGATGTGGAGGCCTATCTTGCGGCCACGGAGGATGTGGGCGACCTTTTTGGCGAAAACGGTATTGTTCCACCGATGGCGGTGGCGGCACTTCCCATGGGGGCGATATCGGACAGCATCTCTTTTCCCGACGGCGCGGTTCATGTGTCTCAGCAGATGGAGTTTTGCGATGAGGTTATGGTTGGGGAATCGGTCGTATGCACATCAACTTTGCTTAAAAAGCACAAACGCGGACCTTTTAATATGCTAACCCTTGGCATTGAGGTAAAGAACGAGACGGAGACGGTTGTTTACTACGGCAAGACCAGTGTACTATTACCGTAGTAAAGAGGGGGCTGGCTAGCATGGATAAGTCTGGTCGAAAAATAACAGATTTACGAGAGGGAGTGGAGCTGCCACCGCTTGTAAAATCAGTCGTACAGGAGAATATAAACAGGTATGCCGAAGCGGCGCGGGACTTCAACCCGATACATATAGATGAGGAGTTTGCCAAGAAAACGCCGGCTGGAGGAACGATAGCTCACGGCATGCTGGCACTGGCCTACGTTTCCCAGATGATGACCGATGCCTTTGGACTTGACTGGGTGGCCGGCGGCAAGCTGGACATAAGGTTCAAGGCTCCGGCCAGGCCGGGTGACACTTTGACAGTGAGCGGCCAGATAGTTAGAATCGATAGCAACGACGATCGCAAAACGGTGTGCTGTGATGTGACCTGCGTTAATCAGAAAGACGAAGTGGTAGTACTTGGAAAAGCGGAGGTGGGGTTAATTGGCGATTAGGATAGCGGTTGACGGCATGGGCGGTGATAACGCGCCCGGCGAGATAGTCAAGGGTGCTGTAATGGGCGCCAGGCAATACGGAGCCGACATTATCTTGGTCGGGCCGCAGGATGTCATGCAGGGCGAGCTTGCCAAGCACGATACATCGGGACTGAACATCGACATAGTACACACCGACGAGTACCTGGTTGAGGGGGAGCATCCGGCATATGCGCTACGAAAGAAGCGCAAGGCCTCCATCGCCGTTGCTACCAAACTGGTAAAAAGCGGCGACGCCGATGCGGTGATAAGCGCTGGTCCCACGGGCGGCGTGGTGGCCTCGGCACTTCAGTTTCTGGGCACGATAGAAGGCATATCGCGGCCGGTAGTTGGCGGTGCGTTTCTGGGCTTTACCCCCAACATGCTGATGATGGATATGGGCGGCAACGTGGACTGCAAGCCGTACCAGTTTCTTGATTTCGCCATCGTGGGCACCGTATTTGCCAAGAAGATGCTGGGTATTGAGAACCCGACGGTGGCACTCTTAAGCATTGGAGCTGAGGAGGGCAAGGGCAATGAGGTTGTGAGGGAGAGCTATCCGCTTTTTGCAAAAAGCGGGCTCAACTTTATCGGCCAGGTGGAGGGCTATGATATTCCCACCGGCAAAGCCAACGTTATAATATGTGATGGATTTGTGGGCAATATTATAGTAAAATTCGGTGAATCGCTGGGTAAACTAATCGCAAAGTATCTGGAAAACGAGCTTAAGGGCAAGATACCCGATGCCGATCTTAAGCATATAACGGATTACATGATTTACGCCACCAATGCCGCTGATGCACGCGGCGGAGGGCCGCTTTGGGCCATAAACGGCGTTTCCTGCGTGGCGCATGGCAGGGCCATTGCCGAAGAGTTTGCCAAAGTCATCGAGCAGGCCAAGATTGTTGTAGAAAAAGACATAGTCGGCTCGCTAAAGGCCGAGCTGGCCGAGATAAGAAGCAAAATCGGAAACGATATTTATTAGCCGCGTCTATATATAAATCGATATGGAGGAAGAAAGTATGTCAGTGGAGGAAACCGTAAGAGAGATTGTGACCCGCATAGTGCGCAGGCCGGCAAGCGAGTTTGCCAAGGAAACCACTTTTAAGGATATGGGCGCCGATTCCCTTGATATCGTCCAGATCCTAAGCGCCGTTGAAGACAAGTACGATATTGAGCTGGAAGACGATGCACTGACGGACATCAAGGATATGGCGGGATTTGTGGCCTACATAGAGCGCTGTATAAGCGAAAACGGCAAATAACGGAGATTAACAATGTTATTTAAAGGTAAGGTTTCTCTGATAACTGGCGGTTCCCGCGGCGTGGGCAAGGCGATAAGCACCAAGCTGGCGGACGAGGGCGCCGATGTGATAATCAATTACTTCCGCAAAAAGAGTACCGCACAGGAGACGGCACGCGAGATAGAAAAGAAGGGCGTACGCGTGCACCTGATAAAGGCCAATCTGGCTGAGGCCGACAAAATCGATGAGATGTTCGCCGAAATCAATAAAGAGTTTGGTCGATTGGATATTCTTATCAACAATGCTGCATCGGGCGTGGCGCGCCCGGCGCTGGAGCTGGATGACCGCGGCTGGGACTGGACCATGGACGTTAATGCCAAGGCGGTTCTGCTGTGCTCCCAGCGCGCCACCAAGCTGATGAAAAACGGCGGCAAGATAGTCAATATCTCCAGTTTGGGCTCGCATTTGGTGATGCCTGTATACACCGCGGTGGGCGTTTCCAAGGCGGCGCTGGAGGCGCTGACCAAATATCTGGCCATTGAGCTGGCACAGCTTGGCATCAGTGTCAATGCCGTGAGTGCATCTGCGGTGCTCACGGATGCGCTTAAAATATACGCTTCCGCGCAGGGGCTGGGAGATTCCGTATACCAGACAACGCCGGCGGGCAGGATGGTGACCCCTGAAGATATAGCCGATGTTGTCGCTTTTTTATGCAGCGAGCAGTCTTACATGATACGGGGCCAGATAATAGTCGTTGACGGCGGTTACTCGGTCTCGCCAGAATCGGCGATGAAGGTAGATAAATAAGGGAGACGTTTTGGGCAAGCAGAGAATCGTGATTACTGGAATGGGCCTCGTTTCGCCCTTGGGTTTGACGGTTGAGGAACACTGGGATGGATTAATAAACGGTAAAAACGGCATCGGGCCGATAACCGTTATGGACGTGAGCAAGTTCCCGGTCTTTGTTGCTGGCGAGGTAAAAAATTTCGAACCCTTGGATTATATGGATATAAAACGTGTTGACCGCACCGGCAGGTGCTCACAGTACGCGGTTGCCGCCGCCAGGATGGCATTGGAGTCGGCGGGCATAGATATGTCGAGAATGAACCCCGAGCGTGTTGGCACGGTTGTTGCCACCAGTGGTATGACCTGGCTACTGGTTGCCGAAAAGGAAAAACTGGAGACTAAGCCCAAAAGGCTTGATCCATTACTGATAAACAAGATGGGGCCCAGTCTGGTAGCGGCGCAGGTGGGATTGGTATTGGGCGCCAAGGGGCTCAATACCACCATCAACAGCGCCTGTGCCAGCGGCAGCGATGCGCTGGGTACGGCGCTGATGCATATGAGGCTTGGTCATGCTGACGTGCTGATGGCCGGAGGCGCCGATGCCAATATAAACATCGCCGCTATAGGCACCTGCGGCGCCGTGGGCGCTCTATCCAAGGAGGAGGACCCGGATAAAGCATCGCGCCCATTTGATCTTAATAGAACGGGATTTGTTTTCGGCGATGGTGCTGGAATCTTGATTTTGGAAACCTATGAACATGCTACCGAGCGTGGCGCTACCATTTTGGCAGAGCTTGCCGGAGCGGGCTGGTCTTTCGACGCCTATAACGAGGCGGCCCCCGATGCCGAGCAGCAGGCGGTGGCCATGGGCAATGCCATCAAGGACGCCGGTCTAACTCCCAAGGATATTGATCATATAAATGCGCATGGCACCAGCACCAGACTTAACGACTCCGCCGAGACGGCGGCAACCAAGATAGTTTTTGGCGGACGAGCCTATAAAATTCCGATGAGCTCCAACAAGTCTATGATAGGGCATCTGGCCTGTGCCGCCGGGGCCATTGAGGCTGTGGCCGCGGTTAAGACCATAGAAACCGGCATAATACCGCCCACTATTCACTACGAAACCCCGGATCCAGAATGCGATCTGGATTATGTGCCCAACGTAGCGCGCCAGCAGCAAGTAGACGCCGTTCTTTCCAACTCATTTGGCATGGGCGGGCAGAACTGCTGCGCGGTGATAACGAGCGCCAAAAAAAGGTTGTAATTTATGGACAAAGAATTTGAGGGCAAAGTATCGCTGGTAACGGGTTCCTCAAGGGGTATCGGCAAGGGTATTGCCTTAAAGCTGGCATCGCTAGGCTCCAAGGTTGCCATAAACTACAGATCAAACGACGATGAAGCTGCTAAAGTCTTATCTGATATTGAACATGGTGGCGGAGAGGCCATGCTGGCCAAGTGTGACATTACCGATTCCAAGTCGGTAAAGGCGATGACTCGTGAAATCACCGATAAATGGGAGAAAATAGACATCCTCGTGAACAACGCCGGTATCGTGAAAGATACTCTGCTGCTGCGTATGAGGGATAATGACTGGGACGACGTTTTGAATACCAATTTGCGCGGTGCTTACCTTTGTACAAAATTTGCGCTGCGCACTATGATGGACAACTTCTGGGGGCGCATAGTCAATATATCTTCTCTTGCTGGTATCACCGGCAACATGGGACAGGCGAACTACTCGGCGTCCAAAGGCGGGCTTATAGCCTTTACCAAGGCGGTGGCTCGTGAAGTTGGATCACGCAATATCACCTCCAACGTGATCTGCCCCGGCTATATAGTGACCGAGATGACCGGCGGTGCTTTTGCTGAAGATATGCAGAAAGAGCTTCTGGCACGAATACCGGTTTCGCGCTTTGGCAATCCAGAAGATGTGGCCAATCTTGTGGCATTTTTGGCAAGCGAGCGCGCTAGCTATGTTTCGGCGCAGGTGATATCAATTGACGGCGGGCTTATCTAGATCATCCTCTTTCTGCACGGTAAGCCTAAGTCTATCCATGCTAAGCACCACTATCTTTTCGCCTTCCTCTATCTCCTCGCCGGTCGATATGGCGTTCCATATCTCATAGTTGATACGCACAGTTCCCTGTGGATCGAGCCTATTGATGGACACACCTTTCTTGCCAATCATCGCCTGGGCCGGATCGATGGCCTCTTTTGAAAGTGCACGCTTTCTGGGAATATACGTCAGAGCAGACCACAGCGGGAAAAGGGCCAGAACCGCTATTTTAAGCGCCAAAGACATCTGGACATCGGCTATCGGCAATATCCAAAATAACATCATGGCCAGTACGCCATCGATGATTATGGTTCCTATGAAAGTGCGTATGAAAATCATATTATCCAGATAATTATATAGCGAAAACAGGTCTGGCTGAAAGCTCATGCATGTCGTTCGCAATGATACTATAAAACCGAGTGGGGTTGTAATTTTTTAAAGCGGTCGACTATGTCTTTGCGGCGGGTAAGCGCATGACCAATACCATAATCTTTCAGCAGTCGATACGGTACGCAGCAGCAAGTGCAGCAGTTGCACAGGGCGTAGTAGTCGCCACGGCATTTTATTATAGTATGTAGCAGTCCTTTATCGTGACACTGCTTCATGATGTCTTTTGCTTCCCGCTTGTCTATCGTACGGTAGGCATCGCGCTTTTTGGGGTTAAAAGCGAACACCGTTTTGTTGATGCTGAGCATTATTTCCGCGTTCAGCAGAGCGTCGCAGTTCTTAAATACGGAGCGGCAGGCACAGGGGCCCAAGGCTATACTGCCGGCGCTATCAATGATTTCGTACGCCTCGCTCAAGGTGAGCAGGTTGGCACCCTGGATATTACCGCCGAAGAGGTTGGCTACTCTCCTGACAAGCCCGCCTATTACCGGTATTCTGGTCCATTTAGCCAGAAAGATATAGGTTCTAAGGAATGTGTCGCGGTATCTGCTGTAAATCTTTAGGGAATGATGCATTTTAGCTTCCTACATTATTATTATAACATAGGTTTTGCCAAGCGGGTGTTAACGCCCTTTGGCCCTGTCGCGGGCGTGCTTGTAACGGTCGTCGCTTAAGAGGATGCTCTTGCGCAGGCGGATATTCTTGGGGGTGACCTCTATCATCTCGTCCTCGGCAATAAAGTCCAGCGCATCTTCAAGGCTCATCTTAATTGGCGGCGTCAGCTTGACGGCAATGTCGGCGGTGGAGGAGCGTACGTTGGTCTGTTTTTTCGTCTTGCACACGTTGACGTCCAGATCCTTGTCGCGCGAGTGCACCCCGACGATCATGCCCTCGTATACCGGCGTGCCCGGCTCAATGAAGGTAAATCCCCGCTGCTGGGCGTTGTTAAGTCCGTAGGTAACCGCAGTTCCGGCCTCGGCGGCAACCAGCGAGCCTGTTCTGGTGGACTTGACCTCCCCGCTCATACGCTCGTATCCGGTAAAGATGCTGTTCATCTGCCCGTCGCCGCGGGTGGACTTGAGAAAGAAGCTGTTGAACCCGATGAGACCTCTGGTGGGTATTTTGAACTCCAGCAGCACGTGTCCCTGTCCGTCACTATGCATGTTGGTCATCTTGGCCATTCTGGATGCCAGCTCCTCAGTGAGCACACCGATGGCCTCTTCGGCTACGTTCATTCCCAGCAATTCGTACGGCTCGTGCACGCGTCCGTCGATGACTTTAAAAATCGCTTTCGGCCTCGACACTTGAAATTCATAGCCCTCGCGGCGCATGGTTTCGATGAGGATGGCCAGGTGCAACTCCCCGCGCCCAGATACCGAAAAGACATCGGGGCTGTCCGTCTCGTGGACCCGCAGGCTGACGTTTGTCTGCAGTTCTGCCATCAGCCTTGCTCGCAGCTGACGCGAGGTTACGTAGCGCCCGTCCTGACCGGCAAAAGCCGAGTTGGAAACGCCGAAGGTCATCTGCACCGTGGGCTCGCCGATATCTATATTGGGCAGCGCCTCCGGCTGGTCGGCAGCAGCGATGGTATCACTGATGGCCACCTGCCCCAGACCCACCAGCGCGATGATTTCGCCCGCCTCGACTGACTCAACCTCATTGCGCGACAGCCCCTCAAAAACGAACAGCTTTGAGACGCGGTGGAAGGTGGCCTCGTCATCGCGGGTGATGCGCACCACCTCGTCGCCTGTCGATACCCTACCCCTTGATACGCGTCCCACGGCGATCTGTCCCAGGTGGTTATCATAATTAAGCGCCGTTACCAGCAGTTGAAAGCCTCCCTCCGTGTCACCGTGCGGCGGCGGTATGTGGTTGAGTATCGCCTCGAACAGAGGCTTCATGCTTTCCGGCTCATCTCCCAGATGGGCCAGCGCGTAGCCTCCCTTGGCGGTTGTATACAGGATGGGAAAATCCAACTGGTCGACGTCGGAGGCAAGCTCCAGAAAAAGGTCCTGGACCATGTGCGATACCTCTTCCGGGCGCGCTGCTGGGCGGTCCAGCTTGTTGATTACCACGATGGGCTTGAGCTTCTTCTCCAGCGCATGGCGTAGCACGAACCTGGTTTGCAGCATGGGGCCGTCCACGGCGTCTATCACCAGCAGACAGCCATCGGCCATGTTGAGCACCCGCTCCACCTCGCCGCTGAAGTCGGCGTGGCCGGGGGTATCGATAATATTTATCTTAACGTCTTTATAGATAATAGCCGTGTTTTTAGAGAGGATGGTGATGCCCTTTTCGCGCTCCAGTTCGTTGCTGTCCATGATGAGGTGACCCACCCGCTGATTGGCACGGAAGATATGGCTCTGCTTGAGCATGGCGTCCACCAGCGACGTTTTGCCGTGGTCGACGTGGGCGATTATGGCGATGTTTCTGATGTTCTGCGTCATGTCTTTTATTAATTTCCACAAAAAAACCGGCCACCAGCGGGCCAGTAGTCTATCTTTATTATAACATATGCAGGATATCGAAAAAGCAAGGCGTGTGGAGGTGTGGCCTTAACAAAGTTAGGTGGTTGTAACCAGCTGAAAACATCAGCCGAATATTAAAACTGGAGATAGGTTAATCGAATTGCTCCAGTTCGTCCTGGTACCACTGCAGGTCCATGAGTGCCCGTATGGCCTTGGCCAGTTTGAGTTCGTCTGTATCCATACCAGCCAAACCTGATAGCTCCGTTTCAAGCTGCTGAAACTCTTCATCAGAAATATCGCTTAGCTGAGGTAAATTTGCGGCTATCTCCTCCAGCGGCTGTCCTTCCTCGTAGGCCATCATAACCTGCTCGGCTACTTCGCCTACCTCGCTATTCTGCTGCGAATAGTAGAGAGTCATCAGATTCTGCCGTTCGGCGTCTGCGCGCATCTTCATTATGTTGGGTACAATAATGCCCACTAAAACTCCGATGACTGCAATTACGGCAATCATCTCCAGCAGGTTCACCCCCATGGGAAGCTCAACATTCAGTCTGCTTATCAATCCCCTTTTGGGGACGAAGGTGTTTATGAAGCAATGGTGACAGAGCGTGCGCCCCTTATCGTCGTGCTCCATCTCATCATCGTAGAAGAAACCATGGCACACAACGCATTGACTCTGGCGGAATAAGTCCTTTCTGCTTGTCACGAAACTCACCTGTGCTGAATCATACAACGAAGACACTTTATTGCCAATATACCATGGCCTGTAAATAGTAAAAGCGAGGGGTATTATGAAGCAGAAAATCGTCGTTAGAATGGTCAGGTTGGAGATGACCGAAGCCAGTTTTGTATCTACCGGCTATATATGACAATATGGGCAACTGCCAAGTGGAGAAGAAGCCGTTAGTACACTTGCAGTTACCCATATTAAGGAGGCGGCGAAAGTAAAAAAGCGGTACCTAATTCCCCCGCTTTTAAAAAAATTACTCCAGCCATCCTCTTTAATGCTGTTAAAGCGTTATGCTATATAGCAGGCGGCTTTGGCCTTCTCGTATACCAGCTTGGCACAGGCCAGATCCTGAATTGCAAGGCCGGTTGAGTCGAAAACAGTTATCTCGTCGTCGCTTTCCCTGCCCTTTTTGATGCCGGCAACGACTTCGCCCAACGAACAATAAATATGACCTTCGGCAATTGCACCGCATGACAGAGGAACGTTTACCTCACCGGAGTGGCAGGCCTGCGCCATATCATCGACCACTATCTTCGATGCCTGCATCAGCTCCGACTGCAGCTCCTGCTTTCCCTCGGCGTCGGCGCCTATGGCGTTTATGTGGGTTCCCGGCCTGACGTGCTTTTTGAGAAGCACCGGCGATCTTGACGGTGTGGTGGTTACCACGATATCGCTTTGGGCTGCCTCTTCTATGCTGTCAACCACGGTGATGTTCAAACCGAGTTGTGCCGATAACTCGTCTGCGAAATCTTGGGCTGTCTCCTTGCGGGGATCGTATACCCTGACTTCTCGTATGCCAGGAACGGCGTATTTAGTTGCCAATAGTTGAGTTCTGGCTTGTGCACCGGCACCTATCAATCCCATAACGGAGGCATCTTTTCTGGCCAAGTATTTTGCGGCAACGCCTCCGGCGGCACCGGTTCTTGCACTTGTTAGATACGTTCCGTCTATCAGAGCCAGCGGAACGCTTGTAGTTGAGTCGCTTAATATGATAGTAGCAATTACGGTTGGCAGACCATGTTCCGAATTATTGGGATAAACGCTGACCCACTTCATCCCGGCAATGCCATCTATATAAGCCGGCATCGCCCTGAAATCGCCGTTGAACTGTGGCAAATCCAGATATAGCTTTGGCGGCATGACGCACTCACCAAGCGCATACAACTTGAATGCTTTTTC
Source organism: Chloroflexota bacterium (assembly GCA_030665485.1). GTDB lineage: Bacteria > Chloroflexota > Dehalococcoidia > JABGRK01 > JABGRK01 > JABGRK01. Next base: position 21,376 of record DAOUZV010000003.1, read on the forward strand.
GACTACCTCAACCGCCTCGCCCATGTCAAGTAGGTCTCTTACCTGCTTCTCATCGACTATTACTTCTGGTATCATTTCTCTCTCCAATAAATATAAAATCCCAGCCAGTTTTTTCGAATCACACCACTGTTTATCACCAAACGTATCATTATAATAAACACGATATTCGTAATTTG
>DAOUZV010000105.1 GCA_030665485.1 Chloroflexota bacterium
AGATGTCATCTACGAACTGATCCGGCAGATCACCTTCCGCGAAGGCTTCGGCGATATACTGGCGGAGGGCCCGTTGCGCGCCGCCGAAAAGATAGGCAAAGGCTCCGATTACTACCTCATCCAGGTGAAGGGCATGAGCAACCTGCAATCCGACGAGCGTCCCACTCCAAGCTTGGCGCTCAACGTGGCAACATCCACGCGTGGTTCCGACCACCTGCGTGGCCGCCCCATCCCCGACCTCTATGGGCTGCCCAAGGATGTACTGGAAAGAAGGTATGGCGGTGAGCAGACCACCGACTTCAACTCCTATCTGGGCAAGGCCAGAATGGTCTATATGCACGAGATACAGAACTGCGCCAGGAACAACTTCGGTAACTGCGGCATGGGAGGGCGCGCCGACGCCAAATCTATCTATCTCAATACCGGGCTCAAATACAGTCAGGAGGACATCTGGACCGTTGGCGAGCGCATATACACTATCGAGCGCCTGTTCAATCAGAGCCGGGGACTGGGCAGGAACGATGACCGTTTGGTGGAGAGATACTATGTTGAGCCCACCATGATGGGCATGCCCAAGGCCAGGGGCAAAACTATCGACCGCGAAAAGTTCGAGGGCATGCTGGATGAATACTACGAACTGCACGGCTGCGACAGCGAGGGGCACCCAACGCAGGAAACCATAAAGAGACTGGGGCTTGATGGCGAGCCAGGCAAACTATCCATCGGCTCGGTGGTGAAGGACTGGCTATAGGAGCATAATGGAATACGCACCATCTTCTGAAACATATGATATATGGGCCCTCATGGCGCGGGCGCATTATGAAATGCACATCCTGAGGGAGGCCGAGCTCAAGGAGATGGGTCTGTCCATGTCCAAAGTCAGACTGCTCAATGCCATATGGCAACAGAATGAAGCGAGCATTAATCCCACTCCATCGCAGGTGGCAAAGCTCACCATGAAAGCGCCAAGCACCATCACCGAATCGCTGGACAGACTGCAAAATCAGGGACTCATCACAAGAACTCCCGATCCAAAGAAAAAAAGGATGATCCGGCTGGCGTTAACCGAACTGGGCAAAGAAGTATACCTCAAAACAAGAGAGGCGGAAACGCTCAAGAGAATCGTTTCCAAGCTCACACCAAAAAAAAGAGAAGCTCTGGCGTCAAGTTTAAGGGTGCTTTATAAAAACGCCCGCAAGGAAAACGAACTCAACAACCCGCTATTCTAAGCAAACCTTTGCTTATATGTCCCTCCAGTTCTTGATGACATACGACTGTATCACGCTTAAAACAGCTTGACTTCTACCCTAACTTAAGCATTAATATACGCAAGAGTGTTAACCGGAGGCACAAGCGTATGAAGTATCACAGCACCACCAGCAAGAACAAATACATGAAGACGGTAGGACTCGATAAAGCGGGCAACGATCTGGACGAGGTGATATCATCACCCGTAGCTGAGTGGAAGCGCCCCTGGTGGGTGCGCACTGTAGAAAAACCCACCATGGAAATCGACTGGGACGCCACCGAGCGCTTCGATGCCCGCAAGATACAGCAGGTCTCCTTTTATAAATACGTTGGCGAAGAAGAAAACCTGCGCCTAAGAAAGCTGGGTGCTGAACGGTCAAAACAGTGGATAGAGGAAAACAGGCCAAACTATACACTTAGAGACAGAGCGGTGGACCTTGCCGGAAGGCGCGGTTCGGTCCGCACCAGGTTCATCAACGAGTGGGAGAACAGGCCTGTAGGCCAAGCCAGCGGCGGGTGGGGCGGCCAACTTCTCAGCCCCGAGCTACTGGGTGTGCCCAGGTGGGAGGGCAGCCCTGAGGAGAACTCCCGAATGATAAGGGCGGTTGCCCGCAACTTTGGCGCCTCGCAGGTGGGATTTGTGGAGCTGGATGAACATGGGCGCAAACTGGTCTATTCCTACGATGCCAGGGACGGCGCCAAGCTTGACTTTGAGGACGTAGACAAGGCTTATGAGGAAGAAGGCAGAAGGGTAATACCAAACAAGGCGCAGTGGGCCATCGTCTTTTCGGTGCAGATGAGCGAGGAGCTGTACAAGCGGATGGTAGGGCATGCGCCCACCCCGTTATCATCGTCTACCACAGGACTTGCCTACGCCCGCGGCAGAAACGTGCTGGACAGACTGCAAACCTTCCTGTACCTCATCGGCTATCAGGGGCTCATGGGAACGTGGGAGAACGGCCTAGCCATGGCGCCAGCGCTGGGCATAATGGCCGGACTGGGAGAATACTCTCGACTCAACAAGGTAGTCAGCCCAGAATACGGCCCCATACAGCGCGTGTTCAAGATGATCACAGATCTGCCGCTGGCACCAACACAACCCATAGATGCCGGCATCATGCGCTTTTGTCGCACCTGCAAAAAATGCGCCGAGGCCTGCCCGTCGGGAACAATACCTATGGATACGGATCCGTTTTGGGAGGTCAAGGGACCGTGGCACAACCCAGGACACCGCGCCTGGTTCGATGACGCACCCAGTTGCCTTGCCTACTGGATGAAGTCGACGTCATCCTGCGCCACCTGTCTTGCCGTTTGCCCGTTTGCCAAAAAGGATAAGTCGTTCATCCACCACTTCGTAGAGGCCACTATCGCCAAGACGAGTATATTCAACGGCCTGTTTACCAAGATGGACGGGCTGATGGGCTACGATATACCCAAAGATCCAGAGTCGTGGTGGGACCTCGATTTGCCGCCGTTCGGTATAAACAACGTGGGTGGCTCGCAACTGGAATAGTAAAAAGCAGCATAAGCAACCATCCTACCAATAGGTCGGTTTTTCGTAGAATGCCAAAGAAGAGGATTTGATTGAAGCTTAGAAAAAACTTTGTTGTATATGCAATTGCTAGTGGTGGCCGTCAAATTGAAAAGAGGTAGCTTCTTCCTCTTCAGGGGAAGCCTCTTCCTCCACAGGGGCATTTGCCTTCTCAATTAGGCTCGAAACATCGGTAAGATGTTTATCCAGCAAAAGCTCCTCTGGCGTCATGCCAAAACTGTAGCCCATCAGCTGCGTGAAATACAGCACGGGCATCTGAGGATGAACGCCATACTCTTTTTCCATATCATCCTGGCGTGTATCAAGGTTGGCATGACACATGGGGCACGCCACCGCAATAGCGTCGGCACCCACCTCTTTGGCGTCCTCGATTATCTTATGGCTTAGGTTTACGACAATGTCAGGTTTGGAAAGAGCAAAGGATGCACCGCAGCAAATCGTCTTATGGTCCCAATCCAGGGTGGTAATGCCGGTTGCGCGTAAAACGTTGTCCATGGTTTCCGGATACTCGGCAATGTCAAACTGGGTTATCTTGGGTGGTCTGGTCAAAAGGCATCCGTAGTAGCAGACCACTTTAAGGCCAGAAAGATTCTTTTCGACCAATGCGGGAATCCTGGAAATCAGCGGTTCTTCAGCAAATATCGAAAGCGGATGGATGACTTTGGCATCATCGTTGCAATCCTTGTGGATTGCCTCCACCACATCTCTTTTCAGTTTCTTATCGGTTTTGCAGTTGTGCTGAGCTATCTTTAGCTTGGAGAAGCACTCGGCACATGGCACTACGACTTCATCAAGTCCCATCTTGGGCATAAGAGCCAGATTGGCCATTGGCAATGCTGTTGCCGCTACTTTGGAAAGGTTATGCGCCGCGGTTGAGCCACAGCAGACCCACTTCTCAAGCTCAACCAGCTCAACGCCCAGCTTCTCGCAAACGGCTAGTAGCGATTTGTCGAATTCCTGCCCCGTCGAATGGAGGGAGCATCCGGGATAATATGCGTATTTCATGCCTTCTCCTGCTTTTTGACTCTTCTGAGGATTTTGCGCACTGCCCACCCGCCTTTGAATCTGGGCCAGATGGAAAACTTGCGTTTTTTGAGCATTTTCATTCCCATGCCCATATCCTGGGTGAATTTCCGTGTAGACAGTTTAAGCATGGCAATCATGCCCAGCTCATACAGACGACCAAACCACTTAAGGTTGCCCATAAAGCGCTTGTTAAACTTGAGTACGTTTGGCAGCTGCGGTTTTTTCTTGTCGCGCTGCATCAGTATTTTGACCGTGTCCAGCACCTCTGCAATATCCACATCCTGAGGGCAGCGTGTGCTGCAGGTCTGACACGCGGCGCAGAGCCACATCGTTTTGCTGTTGTAAACAAGGTCTTTAAGGCCCAGCTGAATTGCATGGATAAGCTGTGTGGGTGTCAGGTCCATCTCGTAAGCAACGGGGCAGCCGGTGGCACATTTGCCACACTGGTAGCAATAACTGGTGTCTATTCCACCAACTGCTACTACGGCATCACTGAACGTGAAACTCTTTTCGTCTATGTGTACTATTTCTTCTGTCATCGTTTATCAGTCCCCTTTGATTATAGCCCTTGCCTCTACAGGTATGGGATCAGGCACCGGCGTAGAAACAATCTTGGTCACAGCGCCAAATTTCTCCGGACAAACCTCGTAGCAGGTTTCGCACCTTATGCACTTATCCTGATCTATTACGTGAATTAAGCCCTTGGCGCTTTCAATCGCATCTACGGGGCATCTCTTGGCACACATCATGCAAGCCTTGCACT
>DAOUZV010000169.1 GCA_030665485.1 Chloroflexota bacterium
CGTGGGTGTTATGCAATTTTGCCAGCCAGCAGCCTCTGATGCGCATTCTCGACGGTCTTACTACGTTGACGGGAGACTCCAAGTATCGCCAGGCAGCGGTGGATGCCACCGGTTACGTACTGAGACATCTTCAGTCCAAGAACGGTCTTCTATACTGGGGTGGCCATCTGGCGTGGGACTTAGAGAAAGAGCGTCTGGTCGGCCAGTACGCTGGTATTCATGAGATGAAAGGGCACCAACCTTACTATCGATTCATGTGGGATGTAGATCCCGAATCCACAAGCAAGTTGATGGGAGCGATCTGGGCCACACATATTGTTGATTGGAGCCGTCTTGACTACAACCGACATGCGAATACGGAGAAGGATGTAGTACCGAAATGGGACCACGAGTTTGCCGCAGCCATCGAGGTGCCTTTTCCAACAAAGGGAGGCAACCTCTCCTTTGCCAATGTGACCCCGCCATTGATGCACAGCGGTACCATGTTAGCCGTGTTGGACAAGAACAAGGATGCTTTAACATGGACGCGCCGACTGGCCTATCGCTGGCAGCAGGGAAAACATCCCAAGACCGGATTGTGCGGTGGGCAACTTAGTTATCGAACACACGATCGGGCCCAGGATGCTTTGGGGCACGTTCACCCTTCTATCAATGAAGCTAAGATTGTCGCTTCATATCATCAGACCTCCCGATACCACCACATACCTCTGGCCCAGATGCAGGCTGCTGAGGCGTTACTTGAAGCAGGAGGCAGATACTCGGAGGTGGGCCGGGAATTCATCGCATGGGCCCTTGAGGACCTGAAGATATATACCAATCGCAGTTACGATCCCAATACGGGGCAGTTCATCGCCTTGATGACGGACGGCACCCCTTTGAAATGGCAGGAAGCCAAGACGGGGTACTACGTGCCCGAATCTTTCGCCCCTCGAAATCCTGACGGGTATCTCCTGTGGAGCTATGCGATGGCCTACCGTCTCTCTAAAGACAAGATGCACTGGAAGATGGTTCGTCAACTGGGGCTGTCTATGGGAATAGGCGATGTTGGCTCGCCCAGCGGAGAAGGCCAGGCTTTGGATTCAGATACGGATCGTGCGGATTGGCGTTTGATTTACGTTCTGCTTGAATTGCACCGGGCAACCGGCAACCGCTCAATGCTGCAGGTGGCTTGTCGTATCGCAGACAATTTATTGAAGCTACAGAAAGAAACAGGCCTGTTTCCTCGGCCGGGACGGGAATTTGCCAGAACCGGCGACGAAATCCCCTTGGCGTTGTTGCATTTGGCGGCGGCGTTGGAAGGTAGAAGCGAGGAGATGCCGCCTCCTATGTTCGACAGCCGATTTTTTCATTGTGAGTATCACGGCGGATTGGCCGAACACCAACAGAAACGCGCGGACAAGCGGACTTATGACAATCTCGTGTTCTATGGATCGCCTTGATTTATGTGGTAGCCTAAGGGCAGATGAAAAAGTAGCCGGGTATATTCCAACCTATGTGCACACACTCCAAGCTCTTTTTTTTCAGACTTTTTTGGCTCTTGCCTGATTTTCGGTTACTTGTTGTAAGCCTTTATGCCATTGGCAAAATCAGAGCTAACAGCAGCGAGACGACGATTCCTGTGAAACCGACTATTGCCAGCAGTGGCGTCCAGGATTTGAGTCCTTCGGCTTCGGTCAGCCCGGACATTTTTACGAATATCCAGAATCCACTGTCGTTCATCCACGAACCTATCAACGAGCCGCTTCCGATGGCAGTAGCCAGATACGCAGTATTATAACCCAGCGTGTTAGTCGATGTGATCATTGCGGCCATCATTGCTGATGCTGTTATCATTGCCACAGTGCACGAGCCCTGCGCTATTTTCATCAGCGCAGCGATAAGGGCGCCCAAGACCAGCAGCATCATACCACTTGCCGGTTGGCCGCTATCGCCCGTGAACAGGTTCTCGATTGCCGGGCCTATCTGGGCGGCCTTAAGCATTGCGCCAAAGGCACCTCCTGCTGCGGTGATGAGGATAATCATGCCGCCGCTCATCAATGACACTTCGACAACTTTTGCCAATTGCGCGTTTGTCAGGGCACGTTTACTCTTTAGCATCCACATCGCAATTGCCGCCGATATGAGCATCGCCAGATTCACATTACCAAATACGGCGGTTATGGCGGCGGCCCGGCTTAAGCTCGAACCATCAGCGGCACCCTTGGCTATCGTGCGGACAATCGTATTGGTCGAGACCAGAAGCACAGGTAGAATAATCGGCAAAAGCGATATCAGCAGACCCGGTAACTGATGGTCTTCGAGCGGCTCCGGCTCAGATACCTCGCCGCCAAGTGGTCTCATTTGTATGTTCATTCGACGGTCTGCATACCCCGAGAATAACATTCCGACGATGGCGGCGGGAAGCGCAACCATCGCACCAACCATAATCATAACGCCGATATCAATGCCAAGGTTGTCAGCCATGATGAGCGGCCCGGGAGTTGGCGGGACAAGGCAGTGGGTAATAACTCCGCCGGCTGTAATGGCCATGGCGTATTTTAAGTAGTGTTTCTTTGTCCGCCGGTGCATTGACCTCGCCAACGGTATGAGCAAATAGAAAACCGTGTCAAAGAATACCGGAATCGAAAGCACAAAACCGCTGGCCATAAGCGCAGTGGAACTGCGTTTTTCTCCGAGCAGCGACAGGAAACCTCTGACAATGCGGTCCGCTGCGCCGCTGTCCATCATACATCGGCCAATCACAACCGCCAGTGCTATTACGATACCGATTCCTGCGGCCGTACTGCCAAATTCTGTCGCCACGCGGCTTATCTTTGTATCCAG
>DAOUZV010000157.1 GCA_030665485.1 Chloroflexota bacterium
AGCGCTTATCCTGAGAAATTGGGATCGCGGGTTCGAATCCCGCTCCCTCCGCCAATTACCTTCTTAAGCCTTCCCCACACAAGCTTTGCATAATTAATTGAAACTGTCCACAGAGATGAATAGCTCTGTAACACAAACCCCTCCTATCAATGAGAATTACTTCTACTAAAGCTGTATAATAGGTTTATGAACTACTATATGTGGACCGTAGGCTGCCAGATGAACGTGGCAGACTCACGCAGCCTGGCCGATGGCCTTGAGCGACTGGGCTACGTTGTAGCTGCAAAGGCCGAGGGCGCCGATATCATCGTACTCAACAGCTGCGTGGTGCGCCAGAGCGCCGAAAACCGCGTGGCAAGCAAGCTGGGCGCGCTGAAAACCATCAAGAAGTTGCGCCCGCACTCAACAGTTGCGCTTATGGGCTGTATGGTCGGCGCCGACGTTTTTGAGCTGCACGAACGATTTCCGCACGTAGATATGTTCATGAGTCCGCAGAGTTTCAAGCCACTGCTTGATGTGGCAGAGAAGCGAATGGCCAGAGCTACCAGTTTCGAATACACCGCTTCTGCAATGCCTCCTACCGCGTATGTGCCGATCATCGGCGGCTGCGATAATTTCTGCACCTACTGCATAGTGCCGTATCGCCGCGGCAGGGAGAAAAGTCGCCTGGTTAGTGAAATAGTGCGTGAGGTGGAGTCGCTTGTCGCTCGCGGTTCTAAGGAAGTCACTCTGCTGGGTCAGAATGTTGATTCCTACGGTCACGACTTGCCCGATAAGCCAGACCTTGCAGATCTGCTAGAAACGTTGAACAATGTTGATGGCCTTGCTCGACTCCGCTTTCTAACGTCACATCCCAAGGATATGAGCAACGGGCTCATCGGATCCATCGCGAGGCTGGCCAAAGTTTGCGAGCACATCAGCCTGCCGTTTCAGGCGGGCGATGACGAGATACTTGTGGCAATGCACCGTGGTTACACAATCGATCAATACCGCAATTTGGTCGAACGCATACGCAATGTAATTCCCAGCGCTGCCATCAGCACCGACCTCATCGTCGGTTTCCCCGGCGAGACGGACTCGCAGTTCGAGAAATCGTACGCTTTGCTTGAAGAATTAAAGTTCGATATGGTGCACGTGGCCATGTACTCGCCACGACCGGAGACTTATGCGGCGCGCAAGTTGATCAATGATGTGCCTCCGGATGTCAAAAAAGAGCGCTTGGACAGGGTGGAAGTCTTGCAGGAAAAGATAGTGACCGGGATAAGCGCAAAGCTGTTAGGGACTACCGTCGAAGTCCTGGTCGAAGGCAGCAAAAAGGGCAGGTGGTACGGGCGCACCCGCACCGACAAGCTGGTGTTCTTCGATGACGAACGCGATCTGCTGGGCCATCTGGTCGAAATCGAAGTTAAAAAGACCGGTCCGTGGTCTCTTCAGGGTACTGTAATTTGACCGCTGTGGTATAGTTTATGTAATTTACCTATAGAGCAGGATTTGAGATATGGACGAGATAGGCAAAGAGATCAATGATCTGAAGAAGAAAATCAACGCCGTTATAGTGGCGCATAACTACCAGCGTCCGGAGGTACAGGACATAGCCGATTTTGTTGGAGATTCGCTGGAGTTGTCGCGTAAATGCACCGAGGTTGATGCCGAAGTAATAGTGTTCTGCGGGGTGCATTTTATGGCCGAAAGCGCCGCTATTTTGAATCCGCAAAAAACGGTACTGCTGTCGGTAGGCGATGCCGGATGTCCCATGGCGGATATGATCAGCGGTGACCAGTTGCGAGAGTGGAAGGCCAAGTACCCGGATGCCACAGTTGTGTGCTACATAAACTCCACCGCAGAGGTTAAGGCCGAAAGCGATTACTGCTGTACCTCGGCCAACGCGGTAAAGCTGGTTGAGTCCATCCCTGCAAATGACATTCTCTTTGTTCCCGATAAGAACTTGGGGCACTACGTATCCACCAAGACGGATAAGAACATCATTCTCTACCCCGGATGCTGTCCACCGCACAACCGCGTAACTCCGAAGCAGGTAACGCTTGCGCGTAAAAACTATCCAACGGCTGAGGTCGTCGTACACCCTGAGTGTGTTCCGGAGGTGGTGGCCATAGCAGACGCGGTGCTTTCCACATCGCAGATGCTTCGTTTTGTCAAGGAGAGCAAGTCGGATACATTTATCATTGGAACGGAGCAGGAACTTTTATACCGCATGCATAAAGAGAATCCGGGCAAGACGTTCTACGTTCTTTCATCCAGCCTAATTTGTCCCAATATGAAGAAGACAACGCTGGCCAGTGTGGTTAAGGCCATGGAGCTCAAACGCAACGTGGTTACTGTGCCGGAAGATATACGTATAAAGGCAAAACAGTCACTGGACCGTATGCTGGCGGTGGTTTGATAACATGAAAAAGAGCTACGATTACATAATCATAGGCAGCGGAATTGCTGGTTTGTACATCGCGCTGATGGCCCGGGAATTGGGCAGCGTGCTCATCCTGACCAAGGGCAGTATAGACGAGTGCAATACCAAGTACGCGCAGGGTGGTGTTGCCGCTGCCATCGGCCGCACCGATTCGCCGGAGCTGCACTTTGCTGATACGATTGCCGCGGGCGCGGGTTTGTGCGATGAAGAGGCGGTACGCATATTGACGGAGGAGGCCGCCGACCGCATAGCCGACCTTATAAGGATAGGCGTGCCGTTCGACACCGTTGACGGGGAGATCGCACTTACCAAGGAGGCGGCGCACAGCTCTCCACGCATTCTGCATGCCGGCGGTGACGCTACCGGTGGTCAGATAGAGGATACGCTTACTGGGAAAGTGCGCAATGATGGCATTACCGTTCTGGAGAACTTTCTGGCAACGCAGATCATCGTCGAAGATGGCGTGGTAAAGGGGGTCAGCGCATATGACAGCCGCACCGGCTCAATCGAGCAGCTGACCTGCCGCTTTCTGATACTGGCAACCGGAGGAGCCGGTCGCTTGTTTAAGCTCAACACCAACTCCGAGGTAGCCACCGGCGATGGTGTATCGCTGGCCTATCGTGCTGGCGCCGAGATAATGGATATGGAGTTCTTTCAGTTTCATCCCACCGCGCTGCGCATACCGGGCGTTCCACCTTTTCTTATATCAGAGGCGGTCAGGGGCGAAGGTGGCATACTGCGCAACGTGGAAAACCACCGCTTTATGCC
>DAOUZV010000039.1 GCA_030665485.1 Chloroflexota bacterium
ATGTCCTTGAGGATAACCATCTCTCGGTGCTCTTCATCAAAACCCACATCCAGCGCTTTTGCCGGATCATTATGCACGCCGCCAAACACCTCCTCGTACATCTCAGCAATGCGCCGTGGGGTGTCGACCAAACCCTCGCGGGTTATGTCATCGCCGATGGCCTCTATCATCATGGCCACCGCTTTTTCGATTTTTGCTTTATCTATCTCGGAACTCAAACTTTATGTTAACTCCTCTTCTTCGATGCAAGCAGCCGATTGAGCGCATTCATATATGCCTTGGCGCTGGCAACTATGATATCGGTGGAAACACCTTTGCCGATATAGCCTATGCCATCGCTCTCGATTTTGATTGTCACCTCGCCCTGGGCATCAATGCCTCCGGAGACGGATTTTACGCTGAACTGCGTCAGATTATTGGGAACTTTTACCATTCTTTTAATCGCCTGATAGATGGCATCCACCGGCCCAGTACCATAGGCTGAGCCAGTCAGGATGTTGCCATCAGGCCCGGTCAGTTTTACCGATGCCGTGGGCACCGCAGGCTCACCACAGGAAACCTGCACGTGCTCCAGATGGTAGGTCTCTGAAATGGTTCTCAGTTCATCGGCAACCAGCGAGTCCAGATCAGCCTCGGTAACTTCTTTCTTCTTATCCGCAAGCTCCTTGAATGCTTCAAACGTTTTTTTAAATTCATCATCGCTTAAGTTATGGCCCAGCTTTTCCAGCCTGCTTCTTACGGCGTGTCTGCCGGACGTTTTGCCAAGTACGATTTTACTTTCACTTACGCCAATGCTTTCGGGCGTCATAATCTCATATGTAGAGCTGTCCTTGAGCATCCCGTCTTGATGCAGCCCCGAGGCATGGGCGAACGCGTTGGCACCCACTATAGCCTTGTTGGGTGACACCTCCATTCCCATGTATCTACTAACCAGTCTGCTGGTGCGGTAAATCCGCTCAGGGTTTATTTTGGTTTCCACCTCATAGAAGTCTCTTCTGGTAATAAGCGCCATTACGATCTCTTCCAAAGCAGCGTTGCCGGCGCGCTCACCAACACCGTTGATGGTACATTCCACCTGACGAGCACCGTATTCGATTGCCCGTAGCGAATTAGCCACGGCCTGGCCCAAGTCATCGTGGCAGTGTACCGAAATAACCACTTTATCAATGCCAGGCACGTTCTCTTTCACACAGTTTATCAACTGCCCAAACTCGTCCGGCTGTACATAGCCCACCGTATCGGGCACATTGATAATAGTGGCGCCGGCCTTTACCGCAGCACTTAAGACTTGGCACAGATAGTCGGGGTCGCTACGCGTGGCATCCATTGCCGAAAATTCCATGTCGGAGCAGAAACGCTTGGCGTAGGTTACCGCGTCAGTCGTCAGCTCAAGCACCTCTTCTCTACTCATGTGCAGTTGCTGGTTTAAGTGAATATCTGATGTAGAAATTACGACATGTAACAGCGGAGCCGCAGCACCCTTCAGCGCCGCCCAGGTTGAATCTATCTGCTCTCGTTTGAACCCGGAAAGTCCAGCGACGCGGCAATACCTGAGTTTTTTGGATAGCAGCTCGACAGCATCAAAATCCCCTTGCGAGGTATACGGAAATCCTGCTTCGATAATATCGACACCCAGCTTTTCCAACTGACGACCTATATCCAGCTTCTCGGTGATGGTAAGGGCGCCCCCTGCGGCCTGCTCACCATCTCTTAACGTTGTATCAAAGATAACAACCTTATCCATGGCTTACTTCCAGTTATTTATTGTCCAGCCAGCTCATCATGCTGCGTAGCTGTTTGCCAACCGTTTCGATTTCATGGTCAGCCTCTATGCGTTTGAGTGCGTTGTACATGGGACGACCCGCCTGGTTCTCCAAAATCCACTCGCGGGCAAAGCTGCCGTCCTGAATTTCGGCCAGAATCTGACCCATCTCGTCTTTAACCATGTCGTCGATAACGCGTGGGCCGCGGGTATAGTCGCCGTACTCGGCAGTATCGCTAACCGAATAGCGCATATAGGCAAATCCACCTTTATAAATCAAGTCGATGATTAATTTGAGTTCATGACAAACCTCAAAGTATGCTATCTCCGGCTGGTATCCAGCCTCAACCAAAGTCTCAAAACCGGCCTTGATTAAACTGGTAACGCCGCCGCAGAGCACGGCCTGCTCACCAAAAAGATCGGTCTCGGTTTCTTCCTCAAATGTGGTCTCAAGTACTCCTGCCCTAGTGGAACCCATCCCCTTGGCATAGGCCAGTGCCTTCTCCTTGGCCTGACCCGATGCATCTTGATAAACAGCTACCAGCGCCGGAACTGCCGACCCCTCGGTATAAAGCTGGCGCACCATATGCCCCGGTCCTTTGGGCGCAATCATGGTTACATCCACTTCGGCCGGCGGAATTATCTGATTATAGTGAATATTAAAACCGTGAGCAAACATCAGCATCTTGCCCTTGGTCAGACCCTTTTTCACATAGCCATCGTAAACATACTTCTGAAGCTGGTCGGGAACCAGCATTATCATTATATCGACGGCCTTGGCTACTTCATCAGCACCGAGCACGTCAAAACCGGCGTCCTTGGCCAACTTGTAGCCCTCGCTGCCCTCAACCTCTGCAACTATCACGTCGCACCCGCTGTCGCGCAGGTTCTGTGCATGCGCATGCCCCTGGCTGCCATAGCCGATTATGCCTATCTTCTTACCTTTAAGAAGATCAAGGTCTGCGTCTTTATCGTAGTACATCTTTGCCATTATTCACTCCTAAAAGTTGTATTTCATTAAAAACTTTCAACTCTACTTTTTTCTGCGACGGGTTATCTTCTGCACCGACTCTTCGTCTATGGGCGAGCCTCCATCTGTGCCCCTTACCATAGCAACGCGGCCGGTTCTAACAAGTTCCTTAATTCCAAATCCCTTGAGCAGGTCCAAAAGCGAGTCTATCTTATTTTCATCGCCGGTAACCTCGACCATCACCGAATCGGGAGCAACGTCCACGATGTTGGCCCTGAATATATCGACTATCTGGAGGATTTCGCTTCGAGTAGCAGTGGTGGAACTAATCTTCACCAGTGCCAGCTCTCGGGCAACCATGCTGTCTGAAGTAATATCGGTAACCTTAACAACGTCAACCAGCTTGTATAGCTGTTTTTCAACCTGTTCCACAGCGGTGTTGGCACCATCGACAACTATGGTCATGCGGGAAAGGCCGGCAATCTCCGAATGCCCAACCGCAATACTTTCTATATTGAACCCTCGCCTGCGGAACAGGCTGGCAACGCGATTGAGTACGCCTGGCTTATCCTCAACTGAAGCAACGAGCGTATGTTTTATAGATGCTACCATGTCTTAACCTCGCTTTTCGGTTGTTCGAGCAATTCGCATATCGCAGACCCAAGTTTTACCATGGGAAAAACGTTCTCTTCCGGCTCAATCCTGAAATCCAACAAGTACGGCCCATCGTAATTCGTGGCCTTTTCGATTGCAGCCTTAACCTCGTTTCTGTCGGAAACCACCTCTCCCGGAACACCATAGGCCGCTGCTATCTTAACAAAGTCAGGCCCCGTAATCGGCGTGGCAACATAGCGCTTGCCCCAGAAAAACTCCTGCCACTGTCTTACCATTCCCAGGTATCCGTTATTCAGGATGGCTATTTTAATCGGCAATCGTTCCTGTTGAATCGTAGCCAGCTCCTGCAAGGTCATCTGGAAGCTGCCATCACCATCTATGGACCACACCGTCTCACCGGGACGACCCATCTGCGCACCAATTGCCGCTGGCAGCGAATAGCCCATTGTTCCCAGTCCACCAGATGAAACAAAGCTCTTGGGCTTATTAATGATGGAGTGCTGAGCAGCCCACATCTGGTGCTGCCCCACGCCGGTAACAATAATCGCATCGCCTCCACTTACCTCAGCAATGGCACGTACCACATTCTGAGGCAAAATATTGGCACAATCCCTTATTTCGTGTGACGGATGCTCTGCGCGATACTGGTCGATCTGGTTTAGCCAATCTGCATGAGACTGTTTTTCAATATCCTTGTTCAGTTCGGTAAGCACTTCTCTTATATCACCAACAACAGGTACATTAGCCTTTACGTTCTTGCCTATCTCTGCCGCGTCGATGTCGATATGGACCACGTCTGCACGTGGAGCAAAGGTGCTCAGCTTGCTGGTAACGCGATCATCAAAGCGCATGCCAATGGCAATAATAAGGTCAGCCTCACTGAGAGCGTAGTTGGCATAAGCCATGCCATGCATACCCGTCATACCGTAATAAAGCACGTGCTTCTGCGGGAAACAGCCTATTCCCAAAAGTGTGTTGATAACGGGGATTTGTGCCTTCTCAGCCAGTTCTTTCAACTCAGCGTATGCGTCAGATATTATTACACCATTGCCGGCAATTATTATAGGACACTTGGCTCCAGAAATAGCTTTGGCCGCCTTCTTTACCTGCTCCGGGTATACTTTAACCACAGACTTGTAACCGGGCAAATCTACCTTTTCGGGATATTTAAACTCAGACTGCTCCACCCATACATCGCTGGGCACGTCGATCAAAACCGGGCCCGGTCGGCCTGTACCAGCGATATGGAATGCCTCCTTGACAGTCTCAGCCATCTCATCAGCGTTCATTACCAGATAATTGTGCTTGGTAATGGGAAGTGTAATTCCCGTTATATCTATCTCCTGGAAGGCATCTCTGCCCAGCGACGGCCTGTCCACCTGACCCGTTATAGCAACCATCGGCGCCGAATCCAGATGAGCCGTGGCAATTCCCGTAACCAGGTTGGTGGCACCAGGGCCAGACGTGGCTACGCAGCACCCCACTCTGCCAGTAACGCGCGCATAGGCATCGGCGGCATGTGCCGCAGCCTGCTCGTGCCTGACCAGAACAAAATGAAGTTGCGGATACTGAGCAAAGGTGTCAAAAAACTGTATAACACGTCCTCCGGGAAACCCGAATATAACATCTACACCTTCTTTTACCAGCCCCTCACATAATATCTGCGCACCGTTTAGCCTCATACTAATATCCCCCTATTGTGTAAACACAGCCCCTGTACTTGCAGAGGTCACCACTTCGGCATAACGCTTTAGATAGCCGGTCTTTATCTTCGGCTCAAACTTGGGCAGTACCGCAAGTCGTTTTTTTATTTCATCGTCACTCAGTTGAACATCGAGTTCATGATTAGGTATATCGATGGAGATCATATCGCCATCTTTAAGCGCTGCAATCGGCCCGCCGCTGGCCGCCTCGGGCGAAACATGCCCTATGGCAGACCCGCGTGTGGCACCAGAAAAACGTCCGTCGGTAATCAGCGCCACTTCCTTGTCCATACCCATACCACTGAGCATAGAGGTGGGTGTGAGCATCTCGGGCATACCAGGGCCGCCCCTGGGCCCTTCGTAGCGTACGACGATAACATCACCCTTTTTAATCAACTTGGCCTGAATGGCCGCCGTCGCCTCCGCCTCCGAGTTATACACCCGTGCCGGACCCTTATGCACCATCATCTCCTTAGCCACGGCAGCGCTCTTTACCACCGCACCCTCGGGAGCCAGATTGCCGAACATTATAGTAAGCCCACCCGAAGCCGAATAAGCATTATCCTTGGGATGAATCACATTCTGATCGTGATTAACAGCACCTTGAGCTATTTGACCAACGGTTTTACCGGATACCGTTTTAACGTTTGTATTCAACAAATCGCCCAGTTCCTTCATAACCGCTGGTATGCCACCGGCAAGGTCAAGGTCTTCTATATGCTGCTCGCTGGACGGACTTATCTTTGCCAGGTGCGGCGTGCCCTTGCTTATCTTATCAATTGCCTGTAATGAAAAGTCGACGCCCGCCTCATTGGCAACAGCCATAACGTGCAATACCGAGTTGGTGCTGCCGCCAAGCGCCATGTCAGCCACAAAAGCGTTGTGTATAGACTCTTTGGTGATGATATCTTTGGGACATACATTATCAACCAGCAGTTCGACGATTCGCCTGCCAGCCTCTTTTGCCAGGTGTATGCGCCGCGAATCCACGGCGGGAATGGTACCGTTTCCGGGCAAGCCCATACCCATAGCCTCAGTAAGACAGTTCATCGTATTGGCGGTAAACATGCCTGAGCAGCTGCCGCATCCGGGACAGGCCAGCGTTTCTATTTCCGCCAGCTCTGCCTCCGTCATCTGGCCGCTCAAAACCTTGCCCACTGCCATAAAAACCGTATTGAGGTCGATCGGCGCTGACTGACCGCCCTTTCGGCCCGCCAGCATCGGCCCGCCACTGATAAATATCGATGGTATATTCAATCTAACCGCCGCCATCAGCATGCCGGGAATAATCTTGTCGCAGTTGGGGATAAACACCAACCCATCGAATGCATTGGCCTGAACCATTATTTCTACCGAATCGGCAATCAGTTCGCGGCTGGGCAAACTGTACCTCATACCCAGGTGATTCATGGCAATACCATCGCACACGCCGATGGTATTAAACTCAAACGGGGTTCCGCCGCCGTTGCGCACGCCCGCCTTAACCGCCTGTGCTATCTGCTGCAGGTGTATATGCCCGGGAATAACCTCGTTGAAACTGTTTACTATACCGATGAAGGGCTGATTTAGTTCCTTGTCGGTACATCCCAGCGCCCTGAGCAGTGACCGGTGAGGCGCACGTTCTATTCCCTTTTTAACTGAATCGCTTTTCATTGCAAAGGTTCCCCAATACTAATTAGTCTCATAGGTACATAATATGTTAAAAAAGCTATCACAGCTACCCAGTGTTGTCAAGAAAAGAGGTTGAAATGAATAGGCGGCAAGCCTCAAATTCAATTGATATGAGAGGCATCAGCATTTCGCAAAAAGAGCCTGTCTACTGATTGCCCTTCTTGAACAGGCCCAAGAACCTGTCCTCGTATTCCTTAAACAAGTCCAGCCTGTCAAGCTCCGCTTTAAGCTCAGCAACAGTTGATCTGTCCCGTTCGGTCTGTTTGAAAAGCTGCTCTATATGGCGGCGGCTTTTAATCTCATCCTCAATGGTTTTAACCTTATCGCTTGCCTCTAAAGCAGAATGCTGTGATTCGGATGGCATGCTGCCCATCATTTCTTCCATCTGCTCGGAACTCTTGACCAGCTGTTCTATTTCATCATCGGAATCCTTGATCAAAGCATCCATATTGCTCATATCCACGTCAATGTCCATCATCTTGCACAGCACCTCTAAAACGGCCTTGGATGACCTTGGATTTGGAATCGTCACCGTGTAATATGGCAACTGGCCCAGCAGACAAACAGCCTCAATGTTCCGCTCCGCCGCCACACCCAGCAGCAGGCCATTCATACCACTGATGGAGCCGTCTCCCATCAAAATAACCTGATGTTGTTTTAAAAAGCCAAGCGAATCAGGATTGTTAGCTACCGCCAATATTCTCGGCTTCTGCTTGTGCCTGATGGCCGCCGGCGCGGCGGCACAGGTATATATGCGTTTAACCTCAAGCCCCTGGGCAACCTCCAAAACCTTGGCGGCGTAATCATAGCCTTTTCTGGAAGGTTGGGACTCGCCAAGGAAAAATACGAGATCGCTGTCGGTCTGATCGTTTCGCCAAATGTAAAACTTGCTTTCGGGAAATCTGGGTAGTTGAGCTAAGCCCTTTTCCACAAAAACGCCGGGCAAATCAAAAAGCTCGGGAAGGTCCAAGCTTCCTACCTCCACTGCACCCAGCATTTCTTTGAGATACCCCACCGCTCCAACGCCAACATGCCCCATTCCCGGCCACGCGGCAACCATAGTTGCATTTCTCAAGTTCAGATTATCTCCTAAATTAGATGCCATCAAATGTTACCTAAACCCCTTCTGGTTACATTATAACTGCTATCGGTAAGGAATTCTATATATACTTCGAATTGATGGCGATTATCGTTTGACCCACGTATAGCGCTGTGCTAAGATTTGCTACGATGAACCTCGATATAAAAATTCAAATCGATGATCCCTTTGTCGCCAATATCAACAAGGCTCTGCTTGAAAAAACAGCTTATACAGCCCTTGCGACGAATAAGGAATGCGACTCGTTTGAGCTTGGTATAGTAATTACGGACGATGAGAATATCCATCGCATAAACAAAGAATATCGCGGAATCGACGCTCCCACAGACGTAATCTCGTTTGCTCTGCTTGAGGGAGAAAACGACTTCGTAATGCCCCCGGATGATACACTGCATCTGGGAGAGGTGATCATCTCATATCCACGTGTGGTTGATCAAGCGCAGGAGCAAAAACACCCGATTGAGCGCGAGATGACGTGGCTTGTGGTACACGGTGTGCTACACCTGCTCGGCCACAACCACGAAACAGATACAGACCGCAAAGCCATGCGAGCAATCGAAAACGAGATACTGGACAAAATCGACTTTGAATGACAGGCCATTTTCACCCCATTTTTAAGTGATTTATTCGGCCTTACCTGATAAAATAGATTTCATTAGAATGATTGGATGATGTGAATGAGCCCTCAGGTTTTTTATCAGAAGTGGCGCCCGCAAACACTAGATGATGTAGTGGGCCAAGAGCATATAACACAAACGCTGGCCAATGCGCTGGCCACTGATCGCGTGGCCCACGCCTACCTCTTCTGCGGCCCAAGAGGCACCGGCAAAACCAGCACCGGGCGCATACTGGCTAAAGCGGTCAACTGCCAAAATAACGGCAAGGGTGAGCCGTGCAACACCTGCCAGATATGTACAGCCATAAACGAGGGGCGTGATCTGGACCTGGTGGAGATCGACGCCGCCTCCAATACCGGCGTGGACGATATCCGCAAGCTGCGTGAAAACGTAAACTACTCGCCGGATATGGCCAGATACAAGGTATACATCATCGACGAGGTGCACATGTTGTCAACCTCGGCGTTCAACGCGCTGCTCAAAACGCTTGAGGAACCACCGGCGCACGTCATCTTCGTACTGGCGACAACAGAGGTACACAAGATTCCGGCAACGATATTGTCCAGGTGCCAGCGCTTCGATTTCAGGCGTATATCGCAAAGCGACACCGTTGGCAGGCTGGAGCATATATGCCAGACCGAGGGGATTGAAACCGACCAGCATGCGCTCGGTCTTATTGCCAAGGCAGCCACGGGAAGTCTTCGCGATGCAGAGAACTTGCTTGAGCGATTGACTATCTCGCACAGCTCCAAAATCTCTCTGGAGAACGTGCAAGAGCTATTAGGCATAACTGGAGATGCACGCGCAGGCGAAATGGCAAAACACATACTAAATAAAGATGTAACTGCTGGTATTTCGACTATCAACGCCGTAGCAAGCGAGGGGCTAGACTTGCGCCAGTTCAACAAGGAGATTGTGGAGTACCTGCGCGGCACTCTTATGATAAAGGTTGGCTCTGAAGAAACGTTGGATATCGACAAGCCGACTATCGAGGAAATGAAGCAGATTGCAGATGAATCGTCGGCCGAAGAGATCCTGGATGCGATAAAGCTGTTTGGCCAGATCAACTTAAGGCCGGAAATGCAGTCCACCATCCCGCTGGAGCTAGCCATAGTGGAGTTCTCGCTGCCAAAAGCAGGGCACGCCAAAGCCGAAAAAGCGACAATGAAGTCGGAGCCCGCAGCCAAAAAACCTCTCACTGCAAAACCTGTCGAAACAAAACAAGCGCAACCGGAAGCAGAAA
>DAOUZV010000055.1 GCA_030665485.1 Chloroflexota bacterium
GGTGCAGCACGTTATATCCCTGCATGCGTCTGAAGCGGGCGTGGACATCGGGAGGGACCATTGAGTACCAGTGCCCTATGTGCAGGTCACCCGATGTATAGGGGAACATGGTCAGTTCGTACCTTTTGGGGCGTGGGTCGTCATCTGCGACCTTGTACAGTCCGTCACTCTCCCATTTGGCACGCCAGAAAGGCTCGATTTGAAGCGGATCGTAGATCATAAATCCCTCAAAGCCATATTCTACCGTATATGACGGCGATAGAAAAGCCCTCGTGTTATAATTTGCTATGTATGAGCAAAGAATTGATATGCCTTACCGATTTGACTAGTGACGACCTGGTTGCATTAATTGCCGAACTGGGCCAGCCCTCCTACCGTGCCAAGCAGCTGCAGCACTGGATATACAAAGAGCTCGCGGCCTCTTATGGGCAGATGGGCAACATGCCTAAAACACTGCGCGAAAAACTGGCGCGCAAGGCCCGTATTAGCCGCATAAAGCCTGTACATGAATCAATGGCCAAGGATGGCACGGTCAAAACCCTTTTCTCTCTTTTAGACGGCAGGACCATAGAGGCGTCAATGATGCAGCATCCGGCGGGCAAGGGGAAATGGCGCCACACGGTATGCGTTTCCACCCAGGCGGGATGTGCATTAGGATGCTCTTTTTGTGCCACCGGGCAGCAAGGCTTCGAGCGCAACCTTTGGCCCGGTGAGATAATAGACCAAGTGATTTACTTCACCCGGCGTATGCGGCACGGCGTTGGTGTCGAGGTTGACGCCGTTCCCAACGTGGTGTTTATGGGCATGGGCGAGCCGCTGGCCAATTACGATGCATTGATGCAGGTGATAGACATACTAAACTCGCCGGATGGTCTCAATATAGGGGCGCGCAGCATGACGGTTTCCACTGCAGGGCTGGTACCACAGATAGAACGCTTTTCCCAAGAAAAGAGGCAGGTGCGGCTGGCAATATCGCTTCACGCCGCCGCCGATGCGCTACGCAATAAGCTTGTGCCACTGAACAAACGATATCCACTTGAAGCGCTGATGAAATCGTGTCGTGCTCATATCGAAACAACCGGGCGGCGCATCACATTTGAGTACATACTATTTGAGAACATTAACGACTCGGTGCAACAGGCGGTGGAGCTTGCCGCGCTGCTCAAAGGGATGAACTGCCATGTAAACCTGATAGCGGCCAACTCCACGGACAACAAGAACTTCAAGCCCCCGGTTCATAATATAGTTTTAGCATTTCAGCATGAGCTGGAGCGGCGGCATATTCCCTGTACGCTGCGTGTGAGCAAGGGAGCCGATATAAACGCCGGATGCGGGCAACTGCGCAGCAGGTTTTTGGGGACTGAGAGGGGCTGAGTCGAAGGTTGATTCTAATACGTGTCCTTCCTCACCAGCATTGATTTGGCCAGTCCTCCTTGCCAGCGGCCGATTGTTTTTGCCAGGTGCAAGGTTGTGGTGAGCAGCAGTAAGCCAGCGATGGCCAGGACAAAAGTGAACCAATCAGGGAATTGATAGGAGGTGCCGCCAATCGTAAAGCTGGTGATTCTATCCCAACTAAGCCCAACCTGGAATATCGGTAACAGAATTGCCCATAGAGATGTGGCGATCAAGCTGATAAACAGGCTGAAGTAGAAGACGCCTATAGGCAGATGAATGAGCATGTATATCATTGCCGACCAGGTGTACCCGTCCGTAAACAGGTTTTTGAATCTATCCCACCAGCCCAGGGTTTTATCCGAGAACCGAGGACGAGTGGGCATGCGAACTCCCAGTAGTCCTTCCACAATACGTCCCTCAATCAGGGCGAGGCCTCTGACCGAGAGCAAAAACAGGCCGAAAACGAATATTCCTACGATAAGTACCATGAGCCCTGCAGACAGCGACAGGCCCGTTACCGTCCAGGTGAAATAGGCTACGCCGGTGCCCAGAGAGATAATCATGTAGAGAAGCGCGCCCCAGGCGCTGGAGTCGGCGTAGACTCCGAAAAAGCGCGCGAACGACGATCGTTTTTCGGTGTACGTTTTGCGCCGGGCAAGCGCAGGAGGAGTACGAACCTCGATTTCCCTGTAGGCCGACGCAACCTCATCGGGAGTGCCGTACTTTTCTATGACCTGCGCCAGAGCTTCTTCCTCCGACATATTTGGGTAGACCACCAGTGCGTTGTTGTAGGCATCCCTTAAGTGCTCCTCAGCATCGGAGAGGGCGTCCTGAATGATGGCAGGATCGTTATTTACCAGCTGGTTTTTGAGCTGATGCAGGTATTCCTTAATGCTTTTAATCATGGTCAACTCCCTTAAGCGCCGAATCTACGAAGTCCTTGGTATCGCCCCAGATTTTGGTCCAGTGGTCAAGCGTCTGTCTGCCGAGATCAGTCATACTGTAGTAGCGCCGCGGCGGGCCGGATACGGATGGCTCAACCTTGCTATTAAGCAGGCCGTTGTTTTCCAGCGACCGCAGTACGGGATAGAGAGCGCCTTGCTTTACCATGGAGACGCTTCCCATGTTGAATTCGACTATCTTGGCGATGCGATAGCCGTATACCGGCTGGCCCGCCCTGTCCAGAACGGAAAGCAGCACAAGCGCCGCTATACCCGCGCTTAACTCTTTTAAGAATTTCTTATCTGCCGGGTTTATATCGTCCAATACTTGTCTCCATCACTTACTGGTGAAAGTCGATAGTAATGCTAACTGACTACTATTATTAAGTTAAGAATAGCTTAAATGTCATGACTTGTCAAGGGGGTTGCAGGGCATTGTTTTACATCTTTCTTTTCTATCGACGCTGGTTGACAGGTGGTGTATTATTTGGGGACATCAATCTTTGGGGGTTGGTTTAATGAACGTCTCGGTGATACTGGGCCATCCGCAAAGTGACAGCTTCAACCACGCCATCGCCGCAACCATAGTCGAGACTATTCAGCAAGCAGGGCACGAGGTGGCGTTTCACGATCTATACGATGAGCAGTTCGAGCCGATACTTTCAGCTGAGGAAATCGACAAGGACTCACCGCTGACGCCTTATATCGAAGAGCATTGCGCCGAGGTTGCAGAGGCCGATGGTATCGTGATAGTGCATCCCAACTGGTGGGGGCAGCCGCCGGCCATCCTGAAGGGCTGGATTGACCGTGTGATACGCCCCGGTGTGGCCTACGAGTTTGA
This sequence comes from Chloroflexota bacterium, assembly GCA_030665485.1. Classification (GTDB taxonomy): domain Bacteria; phylum Chloroflexota; class Dehalococcoidia; order JABGRK01; family JABGRK01; genus JABGRK01. The sequence continues at coordinate 3,178 of DAOUZV010000055.1, forward strand.
CGAGGTTGATAACGGCGCGGGCGTGCCGGTGAAGCTGCTCAAGGCCAAGGTGGCGCTGGTGTTCAATACGTCGAACACGCCGATTAACAGGGAGCTTGAGGTTTTTGGGGATCCGCTGGAGGCTATATGGAAGAACTGTGTTTTTGGGCTTTGCGGAATCAGAAACTTTCATCGCAGGAATTTTAGTGTGGTGGTCACCAGCAATGAGGAGAAGCGGACGCAGTGGCTGGAAGAGGTGTGGGAGATCGTGAATAGGTATTTCCCCAAAGAAGAGGCTTTAGACAATAATGGAGATTCGCCAGGAGAATCCATCTGATATAGAAGCTATACGCTATGTGAACGAGCAGGCGTTTGAGCCGAATGCCGAGGCTGTTTTAGTCGATCGTTTGCGGGACAGGGGCGTGGTTACGTTGTCGCTGGTTGCCGTCGAAGACGATAGTATTGTCGGTCACATACTGTTTACGCCTGTTACGATAGAATCGGAAAACGCGAAGTACGAGGCGGTAACGCTGGCACCGGTCGCCGTTCTGCCAGAATATCAGCGCAGGGGTATTGGCGCCATGTTAATCGAACACGCGCTTGATGAGTGCAAGCGTTTGGGTCACAACATCGTCGTTCTCATCGGCCACCCCGAGTATTATCCGCGCTTCGGCTTCGTTCCGGCCAAAGCCAAAGGCCTACTTTCTGAGTTTGAGGTTCCCGATGAGGCCTGGATGGTCGCCGAACTTGCCCCCGGTGCGCTTGACGGCGTAGGCGGCGAGGTGAGGTTTCAGCCCGAGTTCGCCGACGCGATGTGAGGTTGTCCTCTTTAAGTCATTCGTTTTCATGTTGTCCAGCTACATCCACATCCGCGATTTTTCGGCATCAAGGTGTTGTTAGATTTCTGCTAGAACTCCATTTCCTGGGGTGATTTCTTCGTTAGTTTTATGCTTTACTCTGTCCCTTGAAATCAATCACGGGGAGACGGAAAGAGATGTAATGGAAACTCTTAACAAGGATCAACAATGATGAACGGGTCATCACCAGAATTGAGATAGCTATTATACTGATTGCTTTTGTGCTGGGAGACATCTTGGGGGTAGAGGTTTTGATGGTATAATTCATGTGGGGGTACGATGTTAAACAGGTTCGAGGCGGTTATATTCGATATGGACGGGCTGCTGCTGGACAGCGAGTCGATAGCGCTTGCCACGTTCATCGAGGCGTGCAGGGAATACGGCTTTGAGCCTAGTAATATGGAGCCATATTACCGGTGCATAGGCACGAACTGGGCCACGACACGAGAGATATTGATAGATGGATACGGTCAGGATTTTCCACTGGATGCCATCAGCGAGATATGGGGCGAAAAGTATCACAGGGAAACGCTAACCAAGCCCGTTCCGATGAAGGAGGGCGTGCTAAAACTGCTTCAATATCTAGAGGGCAAGGGTGTGAAAAAGGCAATAGTTACCTCTACTCGCAAGGAGAACGCGATGATAAAGCTGACCAACGCTGAAATACTGGACTTTTTTACGTTTGTGCTGGGCGGCGACGAGATAACAAATGGCAAGCCGCACCCGGAAATGTATCTGATGGCGGCTGAGAAGCTGGTGGTGGCGCCTGCTGCATGTCTGGCAATCGAGGATTCCGACAACGGGGTGCTGGCCGCTTTCAACGCGGGCCTCGTAGTAATCCAAGTTCCTGATCTGAAGCAGCCATCTGATGAAGTGAGGGCGCTGGGTCACATAATAGCTGCATCTTTGGTCGAAGTCGAGGGTATGCTGAAGGAATCGGTTTGAAGCTGCATGATAGTTTTGCAATCGAAAAAATCGGTTGGGGGCAATATCAAGTAGAAAATCGGCTTATTCTCAAGCTTTGGAATCATCGATACAGTCGGTAATCACCCATTTGCCAAACTTGTATGCGGTGGTATAATGCTTGCGCATGGATTAACCTGTAAAAGGACCTATATTTGCTTGAATACATCAAGGGAGGCTTGACATGTACGAGCATTACCGGGGAGAGTTGTCCGAGAACATTTTCAACGTAGCCAGAACCATCAAAAATGCCGAGTCGGTCGATGACCTAAAGAAAATGGGGCAGGATCTGGAGATCATACTGAGTACGTTATATGAGTGGATGAGACATTTGGAAAGCAGCGTGAGGAAATAGTCGTTTTTGTGACCTGAGAGACGGGAATCTGTGGTTGAGATTGTAGAAAAAGACGGGAACACATATTACATCTGCGATATATGCGGGTTGGCCTATGAAGAGCAGGTGTGGGCCCAAAAATGCGAGCAGGCGTGTGCTGGCAGCACCTGAAACGTTGCCATTGCAGGGCACGCCGTTCTGTTGGAGGGGCAGGAATAAGGCCCAGCGTAAGCTTAGGGCGATTTGACAAATTCATTACTTTATAGTAAGTAGTATTCTAAAGCTAAGTAAGGCTAATTAATCGCAAACAGGAGATAGCATGGCTGAAAAATGTGTCAACCACCCGACGGTGGATGCTACCTTTGTATGTGCGGAATGCGGCAAACATTACTGCGATGCTTGTAAGATCAATCATGATGGTGCCGAATACTGTACCGGCTGCCGGCGCGTTATCACAATAGTACTCAAAAAGATAAAGAACTGGAGAATACCATCCATATCCGCTGTCATCATCGGCAGCACACTGGCCTATAGCCTGTTTACCGGTTTGGCCTATATCAGCTCAAAGGATGCTTTTAACTGGTTTATATACGGCACATCTGCAGATAGATTGATCGCTCTGGCGATTCTGTTTGTAATATCCTCCGCATTTTTGGGCGGCCTCGTATGCGGCCTGCTTACCAAGGCAGGAGAGGTGGCTAGCGGCGCGTTTACCGGTCTGCTGCTTATAGCCATGCATACCGCCGTAGATTTTGCCTACGACTACTTTGAACTGCCCATTGCCAACGCCACCTCAACCTTTCAGAAGGTGGTGGGTATTTCCTATTACGCCTTGCTGGCGGTGATACTTGGTGCCGTCGGGGGTCTGCTGGCGGCGTGGATAAGGGGAAGGGCGTGGGCGAAGATAAAATAGGCATACGTCCTCTGATTATCAAGGGCAGGGCGTGCGTTGACATTATAGTGTCGTTTTTACCTCATAAGGTGCATTCAATAAGTGCTCCTTTACGTATCCTCGCTTATCGACGATGCAATTACAACCTATTTCATCAGAAAGGATGATGAGCAAACCACCTGAATGGCTCATGCGCTCCCTAACACCTCCCGTTTATTATTCTCTTACGACGTTTATACTGTCAGGCTAATCGAAGCTGCGAAAGGAGAATAATGAGTCCAAGAAAATGTTCATCCATACTGGAGTGCCCCAAGGTGCGGATTATTCTGGAAGGGAATGGGGCGACACAACAGATGATAAACGAGGTAAACAGCGTATGTTCCATCTGTCTGGGGCCGGACTCCTACAGAAACAGCAGGGCGGCGGTGAAGGGTTTGTCCTACAAACTGTCTCACTAGAGACAATAGTCTTCCTTACAGGACGATGCTGGTAAATCCACACCTGCAAATACAGCCCAATTTCGTAATTGCCCTCCTTGTCAAACTTGCCCGTGGTGTAATAGAGAGTTGCGAGGGGCAGCAGCAAGAACAAAATTAACCTGTAAAATTGCGCTTAAAAATCACCGCCGCAAAAGGCTATCAGGCCATGCTCAAATGGCCTTACTTTTGCCTCTTCCTTTATCTCCTTGTCCATAGTGATATAATATGGCTACGTGTTCGGTCCTCAAGAAAGGTGAAAGCTACTCATGGAACCCGACGAAACTTCTAAGAAACAGTGCCCGGACTGCGGGCAGCCGTCGCTTAAGTATGACCCCGCTTATAAACTGTATGAGTGCAAGAACGACCAGTGCAGGTCCGTATTCAACCAGAAAGACCTGGACAGGGCAAGGGGCATATTACCTGCCGTAGAACCGAGGATGGCTGTCGATCCAGAGCGTACGCCCGTTTACCTGCGCAGAATCGACCTCGAGCCCGTCCCAGGTGGCGCTGCCGATACGAACAAATCTTCCAAGATGACAGCGCTGGCGATCATAGCGGGAAGCATCGTTACTGCCATTATAATGGTGTTTGTTGTATACCCGTTGCTGAACACCTCGATTGATCCGCCGCTTGGCTTTGCGGTAACCGCCGGTAATATGCAGAACTCTTTAAGCTGGGACAACGATACATCGGCGGAGGGGGTTACCATAGTGTACAGCACCTCGGACTATCCCTCATCACCAAGTGATGGTACACAGCTTTACAGCGGGGATGGCACCTCGTTCGTTCATGATGATCTGAACTACAACACCAAGTATTACTATACGATATGGTCGCAGACGACGGTTGACGGTGTACCGCAGTACTCGGAAAGCTATGCATATGCCGCCGGTATTCCGTACTGGAGGGGCTCTGGTGGAGAGGCGATAAACGAATATGTTGAATACGGCGATAGCTACAGGGTCCCAGGTGCCGATGGCCAGTTTATCGAATTGACCAACAACCCCGAGGCACAGGATGTGACCTGGAGCCAGTTGAGGCATTTTTTAAGGGACGATGATACAGACAAAGAAATCTATGAAGATAACTCGTTTGTGTGTGCCGATTTTGCCGAGATGCTGCACAACAATGCCGAAGAGGCGGGAATAAGGGCTGCTTATGTGGTGATAACCTTTGTCGATAAAGAAGACGGACACGCCTGTAACGCATTCTACACCTCCGATTTAGGGCTGATATACATCGACAGTACCGGCACCGAGACCGGCG
>DAOUZV010000154.1 GCA_030665485.1 Chloroflexota bacterium
GTGTCCCTTTAAAGCTATTGACAGGGAGACCACCAGGGACGGTCGCCCTGTGGCGGTGATTAACGAGACCCTGTGTACCGGCTGCGGCCTTTGCGTGGCCTCATGCCGTCCCGGGGCTATTAATCTAAGCGGTTATACCGATCAGCAATTACTGGCGGAGGTGGTATCTCTATGTCGGTAGACTACCAGCCAAAGATTATCGGCTTTTTATGTAACTGGTGCAGTTACGCCGGTGCCGATATGGCGGGAACCAGCCGTATTACCTATCCATCGAACATTCGCATCATCCGCGTTCCCTGTTCGGGGCGTGTCGACCCCCTGTTTATCGCCAAGTGTTTCAAAGAGGGTGCCGACGGGGTGTTTATCGCCGGTTGTCACCCGGGTGACTGCCACTACGTAGAGGGTAATTACTATGCACGGCGCAGGTTTGTTTTGATGGGATCTTTGCTGGAGTACCTTGGAATAGAGAAAGAGCGCTATCAGGTGGAGTGGGTTTCGGCCTCGGAGGGCAAGAAGTTTACGCAACTGGTATCGGCCTTCACCGATAAGGTTGCAGGTCTGGGACCGAGAGCTGAAGGGCAATAATGGACGAAAACATAATTAATCAAATAAGAGAAAAAGCCAAGGAACTGCTCAGTAGCGGCACGGTTGAGTGCGTTATCGGCTATGAGGCAGGCACCGACGGTATGACTTCCCGTCCCGCCTTTATCTATGAAGCTAGCGATGTGGAGAGGCTGGTCTTTGATAACACCTGCACTCACAACCTGGCTACTTACCTTATAAATAAAAAAACGAACAAGGTTGCTGTTGTAGTTAAACCCTGCGATGCCAGAGGCATCAATGTCCTGCTATCAGAACGGCAGATTGAAAGAGAAAAGGTGTACGTTATTGGCATAGTTTGTCAGGGGGTGGTGCCGGTAAGCTGGAGCGGTTCAGGAAAAGATTTGCAGATGCGTTGTAAGCTCTGCAATCAGCACGCGCCGGTCATCTACGACTTCTTGATAGGAGAGCCAGCAGTTGAGCCAGTACCGACGGTCTCACCATGGACCAGTGTTGCTGAAATGGAAAGTAAATCATCGGCTGAAAAGACAGATTACTGGAACAAGCAGTTTAGCAAATGCATACGCTGCTATGCCTGTCGCCAGGTCTGCATGGGCTGCTATTGCAAGGAATGTTTTGTTGAACTGCTGGATCCGGAGTGGGTGGGCATAAAGATCGATACGTCAGAAAATTCGATGTGGAACATGATCCGCGCCTTCCATTTGTCGGGACGCTGTATCGGATGCGGAGAATGCGCACGCGTTTGTCCTGTAGACATCCCTCTGGGCCTGCTTAATATGAAATTAGCCAAAGAAGTGGCTGAGCATTTTGAATACCGAGCCGGCCTCAGTGCAGAGGTTCGTGCTCCACTGGCAACCTTTAATAAAGAGGAGAACTTGGGGATAGGCGAATGACCAAGACTATATCCAAAAAAGAACTGGCGTCCTGGCTTGACGGCCTTATGAAAGATAGGAACCTTATCGCGCCGGCGCTTGCAGATCAGCAAACTGTGTTCAAACCTGTAGCCAGTGTGGATGAGATAGCCTTTGACTTCAAAAACACCGCACTGTCCCCGAAGGAATGGTTCTTCCCGACAACCGAACCGCTGTTCACCATCTACCAGAAGGATGGCGTCACGGAACTGCAGCCGATCGATATCGAAAAGGAATCCGTTGTTTTCGGGATAAGACCGTGTGACGCAGCAGGAATGAAACTGCTGGATAAGGTCTTTTTGGCCCCACCTGCTGATGCGATGTATGCGGAGCGCAGAGAAAAAACCACTCTCATCGGTCTGGCCTGCTCAGAAGCGGCACCGCAATGTTTTTGCACAAGTATGGGCTCCAGCCCCGGTAACGCGGGCGATGTCGATATCATGCTTGCCGAGGTGGGAGAAGGCTATACAGTTGAGGCCGTTACCGAAAAGGGCAATGCCCTGATATCCAATCTTAAACTCTCCGATTCCAATGAATCGGCACCTGAGGTAAAATGCCCTGCCGAGTTACAGGTCAAAGATGTCTCCAAGGCCATGCAGACCCGCTTTGAGGATGATTACTGGAGCCGTGTTGCCGACAGATGTGTGCACTGCAATATTTGTGCCTATGTATGCCCCAACTGCCACTGCTTCGATATACGCGATTATCCCACAAGCGAAAAAACGGAAAGAATCAGATGCTGGGACAGCTGTCAATCTCCGGGTTTTACCCGTGCCGCCGGTGGACATACGCCGCGTCCCACCAAGGCCAGCAGGTTACGCCAGCGTTTCTACCATAAGTTGCTTTATTTCCCAGAGCGATTCGGAGACTATCAATGTACCGGCTGTGGTCGCTGCGTGGCACTGTGCCCGGTGAACATAGATATTCGAGAGATCATCACCGATATTCAAAAGCCAGGAGTAAAGAGTGGAACAAAAGCCTAATCCGTTTATGCCATATATGGCTACAATAAAAAGCGTTACCGATTTAACGCCGGACGTTAAGTTGTTTAGTACCGAGCTTGACGACCCCGTAGCCCAGAATGATTTTAATTACCAACCGGGGCAGTTTGCTTTTCTTTCAGCTTACGGCATAGGGGAGGCTCCCTTCTGCCTGACTTCGGCGGCCCATCGCAAAACCGGCATCGAATTTGCCATCAGGGCGGTAGGCACAGTTACAAACGCTCTTCATGAGCTTGATGAAGGAACCAAAGTAGGTATACGTGGTCCGTTTGGCAACAGCTTCCCTATGGATGATTACAAAGGCAAGAATATAATAATTATCGGTGGTGGCATCGGTATGGCGCCGCTGCATCCGGTAATTAATACTATTGTAGACCATCGAGATGATTATGGCGATCTGTTAATCATTAATGGTGCGCGATCGCCGCAAGATCTAGTTTTTGCAGACGAATTCGACGTATGGGCAAAGGCATCTAAGACAAAGGTGGAACTCACGGTTGACCGGGGTGACGATAACTGGAAAGGGCGAGTGGCACTGATTCCAGATGTTGTCGTCGATCTCAATCCACCATCCGAAAACGCGGTAGCCATTATTTGTGGCCCGCCCATAATGATACATTTCACATTGATCAAGCTTAAGGATCTTGGCTTTGCCAATGATCAAATCGTAACCACGCTCGAAGGTAAGATGAAGTGTGGTTTGGGGAAATGCGGCCGGTGTAACGTCGGTGAGAAATACATCTGCGTTGACGGTCCGGTTTTTACCTTTGAGCAAATCTCACAATTCATCGAACAGTTCTAATACGTTCCAACAAT
>DAOUZV010000150.1 GCA_030665485.1 Chloroflexota bacterium
AGTGCACATGTTGTCTTTGATGGCGGCGGGTATGCCCGTCAGCGGGGTTGTATCGCCAGCTTTAATACATTTATCGGCTGCCTGCGCTTGCTGTAAGGCCGCCTCTTCCGTAACTGTGACGTAGCAGTGTGTTTTGGCGTCGCTCTTATCGATATGCGACAGCACATCTTTAGTAAGCTCTACGGACGAGATTTCACCCTTTTTGAGCATGCTGTGCGCCTGATGTATGGTCAGTTCGTGCAGACTCAGTTTAAAGTCTCCTGTCGCTTTATTCTAATACGGCCTTTACTCTGAAGCAGCCGTCTTCGGCCTGCGGGGCGTTGGCCAGAATCTGCTCCTGTGAATACGATGGACGGGCCACGTCCTCCCGCCATACACCCTTGAGCTCGTTGAGTATCAGCGGTTCAACGTTGGTATCTATTTTCTGGAGTATCTCATCGAAGTTAGAGAGGATGCCGGACAACTGCTCGCTGAACGTGGTTATTTCTTGTTCCGTTAGTTGTATACGTGCCAGTGTGGCTATGTGGATTACCTGCTCGCGGCTAAGCTTCATCGCTCTTGTCTCTCTTTCTAACGTCGTATGAGTTAGCTTCTCATTATAACACCCGCCTTTGCAGACGGGCAATAAGGGGTGTGTTTTGAGATAAGCGTGGTAGACAACGATAGCGTTTTTGAGGTATCATTTAACTTTGGTGTGGTGTGTGGAGTGGTAGTAAAAAACGATAAGGGTTAAGTAGAAAATTATGAATAACTATTCTACCGAGACGATCAGAAATCTGGTTTTAATGTCGCATAGCGGTGCCGGTAAAACATCGCTTTCTGAGGCTATGCTGTTTAACGCCGGTGTTATAAGCCGGCTGGGTAAAGTGGACGGTGGTACGACCACCTCCGATTTCGATCCGGCAGAAACCAAAAAGAAGATAAGCATTAACCTTTCTCTGCTTTCGTTTGAGTATAAGGATACCAAGATAAACATTATTGATACTCCCGGATACGCCGATTTTGTGGGCGAGATAAAAGCGGGCCTGCGGGTTGCCGATACCGCTGTTCTGGTGATATGCGCCGCTTCCGGCATCGAGGTGGGAACCGAGCTTTCCTGGCAGTATACGCAAAAGCAGGGCATACCGCGTGTGATATATGTGAACAAGATGGACCGCGAGAACGCCGATTTCTACAAGGTTGCTGCTGAAATAAAATCGATGTTTGGCACAAGCTGCGTTCCGGTGCAGCTTCCCATAGGAGCACAGGACACATTTACAGGCGTAGTCGATTTGCTTACGATGAAGGCAATTATCGACGACAAAGAACAGGACATACCTGCCGATATGGCATCGGACGCTGAGACCTACCGCGATGGCATGCTTGAGGCGCTGGCCGAGGCCGACGACGACCTGTGTGCCAAGTACCTTGAGGGCGAGGAGCTTACCGAGGCCGAGATCAGCCAGGCGCTCAAAGTCGGCATAAACACAGGCAAGGTGGTGCCGATTCTAGTAGGTTCGGCGCTGACGAATAAAGCAATAAAGCAGTTTGCCGACATGGTTTGCGATTACCTGCCGTCACCCGCCGACAGAGGCACGATAAAAGCAGGAGACGAGGAACTGGAGCCAAACAGCAGTGGCAACTTGGCGGCGCTGGTATTCAAGACTACCGCCGATCCATATGTCGGGCGTTTGACTTACTTCAGGGTTTATTCAGGAACGCTTTTCAGCGATTCTCACGTATACAACGCCAACAAGAAGCGCGACGAGCGCATCGGCCAATTGCTTCAGGTTAAAGGCAAGGAGCAGACCCCGGTCAAGGAGTTTGTTGCAGGCGACATCGGCGGTATAGCCAAGCTGGCCGAAACCGGCACATCCGATACGCTGTGCGGCCAGGACCATCCGGTTGTGTTCGATGCTATCCAATTCCCTCCACCGGTCTATTCTGTGGCGGTGCATCCCAAAACTAAGGCAGATATGGACAAGATGGGCGCAGCGCTAAACAGGCTTGTTGAAGAAGACCCCACCCTTAAGGTGTACAAGGATCCCGAAACTTCTGAAATGCTTATTTCCGGTATGGGCGATTCGCATATTGATGTTGCGGTGGAAAGAATGCAACGTAAGTTTGGTGCTAATGTGCTGGTGCAGACCCCCAGAGTGCCATTTAGGGAGACGATTAAGGCCACGGCCAAGGCCGAGTATAAGCATAAGAAACAGAGCGGTGGACACGGCCAGTATGGCCATGTCCATCTGGAGTTTGAGCCGTTGCCGCGTGGTCAGGGGTCTGAGTTTGGCGACAGGATAGTTGGCGGTGTGGTTCCCAAGAACTACATTCCGGCGGTGGAAAAGGGCATTAACGAGGCGTTGACCGAGGGCGTGCTTGCCGGATACCCGGTTGTCGATGTAAAAGTCACACTGTTCTATGGCAGCTATCATCCGGTAGACTCTTCTGAAATGGCTTTCAAGATTGCTGCGCATCAGGCATTTAAAAAAGGCATTGCCGATGCCAACCCAATACTGCTTGAGCCGGTCATGGACATGAAGGTAACCGTGCCTGACAATTACATGGGTGATACCATGAGCGACCTTAATACCAAGCGGGCCAAGGTGATGGGCATGAATCCGGCAGATGGCGTAACCACTATTGAGGCGCAGGCGCCGCTTTCAGAGGTTCTGCGCTATGCTACCGATTTGCGAGCCATAACTCAGGGTCGCGGTTCGTTTACCATGGAGATGGACCATTACGCTGAGGTTCCGGCTCACACTGCTCAGAAGATTATAGAGGATAGCAAGAAGGATAAAGATAAGAAAGAATAGCGGCTTCAGCAGTCGAAATAGTATATAGAAAAGGCAGGGTGTAAAAGCCCTGCCTTTTTTTTGCGTCGAACGCTGGTTTAGGTATTGATCTGCTTAGCTAGAACTCTGGCTGGCACTTCTTCTGCCTTGCCTCTGGCCAGATCGCCAAGCTGAAACGGGCCGTATGAGGTGCGGATGAGCTTTGTAATATGCAGGCGCAGATGCTGACACACACGTCTGATTTCGCGGTTCTTGCCCTCAGCTAGTGCAAAGGATAGCCACGCGTCCCTGATCTGTATGCGCTCGATTTTAGCGTTTATGGGGCCGTAACGCACACCTTCTATCTCAATGCCGTTTTTGAGTTGGGCCAGCTTCTTTTCGTCAGGCTTACCATGTACCAGCGCGCGGTATGTTCTGACCCAGCCTGTTGATGGCAGTTCCAGCTTGCGGGCCAGCTCGCCGTCGTCTGTGAGCAAAAGCAGGCCCTCTGTGTCCATATCCAGCCTTCCCACGGAGATAACGCGGGGCATGTTCTTTGGCAGGTGGTCGAATATAGTGGGGCGTCCCTGTGGGTCTTTATTGGTTACCACCAACCCGGCCGACTTGTGGTAGCGCCACAGGCGCGCAGCCTTAACAGTGGCGATTGGCTTGCCGCCCACCAGCACTTTGTTTTTTGACACCACGTTAATA
>DAOUZV010000171.1 GCA_030665485.1 Chloroflexota bacterium
CGACTTTCGTGTTACGAATAACACGCATTGGTAGATTTGAACGCTTGACAAATTACGAAAATCGTGATAATTATAGTTGTTGATGTGAAAATCGACAGAAATATGTTTTTAACAACTAGGCAGTTTATATATATTAAGGAGAAGCACTAATGAGTGAAAGAACTAATGAAGAACTATTGAAGATTGACAAAGATCATGTCATACATTCAATGGGAACCGTGGGAGATGATCCCGAAGAGGTTATGGACGAGGGGCATGGGATATATATAAAACTAACGGATGGCGAAGAATTCATTGACGGTGCGTCACAGCTGACATGCGTCAATCTGGGATACAGCCAGGACGAGATAGCTGATGTGGTGGCCGCGCAAATGCGCAAGCTAACATACGCCAACACCTTTTTTGGCACCTGCAACACGGCAAATATCGAGTGCAGTCAGAAGCTGGCCGGGTTAACGCAGGACGGGTTGAATCACTTCTTGTATACCTGCGGCGGTTCGGAGAGCATAGACTCGGCAGTTAGAATCGCGCGCACCTACTGGAGGAACAAGGGTGCGCATGCCAAATCCAAGATTATCAGCCTGTACAACGCCTATCACGGGGTTAACATGGGTGCGGCTCCGACAACAACGCTGAAGCAGAGTGTTTTTTCCAGCTATATACATCCGCTTCCGGCCGGTTACATGCATGTGCCTTGTTATTACTGCTACCGATGCGCTTACGGATTGAAATACCCCGATTGCGGCATCCGCTGCGCCGATGTGCTGGATTACACTATCAAGGCTGAAGGGCCGGATAACATAGCAGCTCTACTTGCAGAACCGGTACACGGAACTGCGGGCTGCATAGTACCTCCGCCGGAATACTGGCCCAAAATAAGAAAGATATGCAGCGACAATGACGTATTGCTGATGGCCGACGAGGTGATGACCGGATTCGGTAGAACCGGCAAGATGTTTGCAACCGAGCATTGGGACGTAATACCGGATATCGTGGCCATGGCAAAGGGTCTGACCGGCGCCTATCTGCCTTTCGGAGCCGTTGCGCTGCGCGACAGCGTTTATGAAGGACTCAAGGGCTCCCAGGTATTCGGCTTCACCTACAGCGGGCACCCGGTCTGCTCAGCTGCCGCCATTAAAGCCATGGAGATATATGTCAGGGATAAACTGGTGGAGAACTCGGCGGCCATGGGCAAGTATGCCATGGAACGATTGAATACCGAGCTTGTAGATGCGCCATGCGTCGGAGAGATATCAGGCCTCGGCCTTATGATCGGCATTGAAATCGTAGCCAACAAAGAAACAAAAGCTCCTAACATGATGGCGTCGATGGGAATAGGCAAGGCTTGCAAGGCTAAGGGGCTCCGCGTACGTGCCGGAGGCCGAATCGCCTTTACCCCGCCGCTGATAATCACCAAGGAAGAGCTTGACAAAGCGCTGGATATTATGATAAACATCATTGCGGCTGTAAAACCGAAATAGAGGCCCATGTTGTGTCATAACCAAATTGAAGAGGGGAAGCATATAGGCTTCTTTAATGAAGTGTGAAAACGGTATAACAAACAATGTAGTCGTTCAGCGATAGCTTAAGCAGATGCTTTTTAATAGTTTAAATAAATATCTTAGGGAGGACTACGATGAAGAAGAAGCGGTTTCTATTGCCCTTGTGCAGCGTTTTTCTGGTATTAGGTTTGCTGTTGGGGAGCGTGGGCTGTACCTCTACACCCGCAGGAGGACAGGCAATTTTCGGGCTGCTCGACTTGATGGGTTCGCCGAACCCGTTCAATACGGCCGGCGCCGATGATACCGTAGTTATGAGTCGGATATACGAGCCCCTCATAATTGTGGATGAAGCGGGCGGCATATTGCCGGGTATTGCGGAAAGCTGGACATGGAGTGAAGCTGATCTTACATGGACCTTTAAGATACGTAATGCTAAATGGAGTGACGGAGAGACGGTAAATGCCGATGATGTTAAGTTCAGCTTGGATAAATGCTGGGAACTGGACACTGCTAGCGGAGCGGATGCCAAATCCATGGTGGCAGCTACTGATCCCGTAACCGTAGTAGATGCTCGCACAGTGAAGATCAAGCTAGCTCAGGCTATAGGTACGTTCCTATCCAATATGAACGGTCCTTATATCGTACCGAAACATATATGGGAGGACGTGGACGACATACTGGCAGATGCAAACGCGAATCCTGTCGGTAGCGGTCCGTTTATATGGGACACATATGTGGAGCAGACCTATGTGCTGATGACGGCCAACCCCAACTATTGGGGAGGGGCACCGCATATTGACGAGCTATTGTTCAAAGTGTATGGCACAAGTGAGGCTATAATCCTCGCATTGAAAGCCGGAGAGATCGATATGTGCTCGGTTGACCAGTATACCGCAGTGCCACAATTACTGCTGAACCAGAAGATCAAGATCGTTCTGGACGCGCCCAGCAACTATTGGTCATTCATATATCCGAATCATCGTGTTGAACCCAATAATCTGCCGGCATTCAGAAAGGCGGTTGACCTGGCGATTGACAAGGATCAGATTGTAACCTTCGCCGTCTTTGGATATGGATCCATTCCAACACAGGTTCCAATGGTTCCAGAGGCAATGGTAAATCCGGATACAGCTTGGCCTGGCCTGGACTATGCCACAGACGCGGCGAGAATTGCAGCAGCCAATGATTTGCTGGATGCAATACCAGGTATGTCAGTTATGCCTGCAGAGCCGGGAGCGGACTGGGTAAGAAAATACGATGGTACTGAAGTGTCGTTTACGCTCAACCATCAGAGTAC
>DAOUZV010000048.1 GCA_030665485.1 Chloroflexota bacterium
TCAGTACTTTAAACTCCATGCTTAATCTCCTTCTATACTTTCTACGCGTAGCTCGTTGCCGGCAACGAGCTACGCGTAGAAAGTATAGAAGGAGATTAAGCATGGAGTTTAAAGTACTGAAGGATATACTGAGCGCCAACGATCAGATCGCCGAAGAAAACCACGAGCTGCTTGATAATAACAAGGTTTTTGCCATAAACGTGATGTCATCGCCGGGCTCAGGCAAGACGAGCACCATTTTGCAAACCATAAAGGGTCTTAAGGGCAAGGTGAAAATCGCCGTCATTGAGGGCGATGTAAGCTCAAGCATAGATGCTGAAAAAATAAGCAAAGAGGGAATTTTGGCGCTTCAGATAAACACCGGCGGCGAGTGCCATCTGGATGCCAACATGCTCAACCGCGCCATCAATAACCTGCCTCTTGCCGACATCGACCTGCTGTTCATCGAAAACGTGGGCAACCTCATCTGCACCGCCGAATTCCAGCTGGGCATGCACAAGAATCTGGTCATCTCCAGCACCGCCGAAGGCGACGACAAGCCACTCAAGTACCCACTAATGTTCACCGTAGCAGACGTGGTTCTTATAAACAAGATGGATCTTTCGCCATACCTCAACTTCGATGCCAACGCCTACAAAAACGCGGTAAAAGCTCTTAATCAAAGGGCTGAGATATTCGAGATATCGTGCACCACGGGACAGGGTGTTGATGACTGGCTTGCGTGGATAAAAAAGCAGATGGATGTTGAGTGATATTACAAACGGAGGCGAGGTAGGATAATATGACAGAGCCGGGATTTGCGCCTCTATCGCATCATATCGAATACCCGCCCCAAGAGATGAAACAACGCTCCGCTTCTTTTCTCGATACCATCCAGCGTCGGCGCAGTATACGCGACTTCTCAGAGCGACCTGTGTCTGTCGAAGTAATCAGCGATTGTATACTGGCGGCGAGCAGCGCGCCCAGCGGCGCCAACAGGCAGCCGTGGCACTTCGTAGTAGTGAGTGATGCACAAACAAAACGGCTGATACGCCAGGCCGCCGAAAGCGTGGAACACGAGCTGTACATCAAACATGCGTCTAAAGAGTGGCTAAACGCTCTTGCCCCACTTAAGACGAACCCAAGCAAACCGTTTCTGGAAACAGCCCCCTGCCTAATTGCCATATTTGCAGAGAAGTATCGCCTGCTGCCAGACGGAATCAAAGAGCTAAACTATTATGTAAACGAATCAGTGGGTATCGCCACCGGCATGCTGATAACCGCGATTCACAACGTCGGTCTTGCCTGCCTGCCCTACACTCCAAGCCCTATGCGGTTCCTGAATAGAATCCTTGATCGACCGGAAAACGAGCGCCCGTTCTTGATACTGGTGGTTGGATATCCGGCAGACGGCGCAACCGTTCCGGAACTTGACAAAAAAACACTGGGCGAGATAAGTACCTTCGTATGAAAAGCGTCTTCTTTAGAACGCAGGGTATGCTATAATACCATACTGATGCAACCACGCTTTGGAGAGGTGTCCGAGCGGTTTAAGGAGACGGTCTTGAAAACCGTTGTAGCCTAGTTGTTACCGCGGGTTCGAATCCCGCCCTCTCCGCCACTTTCATAGCAATCAATTCATTTCTTGGATGACGCTAAAGAGAAGGTGCAAAGAAGCGGATCTGTATCATCTTCGTTCAAGATGACCTTGATTAGACACTTCGGAGGTACACAATAAAAGTTCTAGTAGTCTATGACTCGCTCTACGGGAACACGGCAGAGATTGCCAAAGCCATCGGCGGTGCCATTACCAATGATGCTAAGGTGCTTCCGGTCGGTGAGGTGGAACCATCCGACTTGGAATCGCTTGACCTGCTCATAGCCGGTGCGCCCACACAGGCCGCCAGCCCGTCACCACCGATGAAAGACTTCCTTGAAAACCTGCCAAAAAGCGCCGTTGAAGGTGTCGATGTAGCCGCCTTCGATACCAGAATGACAACCCGATGGCTCAAAATCATCGGTTATGCTGCGGGGAAGATCGGCAAACAACTCAAAAAAAAGGGCGGCAACCTCGTTATGAAAGCCGAGCCCTTCTACGTCACCGGCGGCAAGGGCCCGCTGAAAGAGGGAGAGATGGAGCGTGCTGCTGAATGGGCAAAGGAGCTTGTTAAAGGCAGGGAGTAATTCGATATAGGGTGTTAATGAAACGATGAACAAAATGCGTATCTTTGACGGCCACAACGACACACTGATCAAACTGAATTCCCCGGATCAAAGTGACGGACATTCGTTTTTTACAGACAATACCGAGGGTCAGCTAGACCTGCCAAAGGCACGCAAGGGCGGCATGATTGGCGGACTGTTCGGCATCTTCACCCCCACATCCAAAACTGCCCGGCAGAAACAGAAGGACCCGTACTCCAGCGTCACCATGAACCAAAAAGGCTCGGATGACAAGTCAAAAAACGCTTTAGACCACTCATATGCCAGAGAATATACAAACGTCGTCATCGATTTTGCCTACCAGCTGGAGAAGCAATCGAACGGCGAAGTAAAAATCGTGCGCGACTATCATGACCTGGAGCAGGCTATGGCCAATGATGTTCTGGCTATGGTATTGCACTTCGAGGGTGCGGCGGCGATAAAAGAGGATCTGAGCGACCTGAGGACCTACTACAACAAAGGTCTGAGGTCTTTGGGGCTGACATGGAGCCGTCCCAACGCCTTTGCTCACGGCGTCCCCTTCCAGTACCCACACTCGCCGGATACCGGCCCCGGACTTACCGATGCCGGAAAGAAACTGGTGGCGGCGTGTAACGAAATGGGTATATTAATCGACCTTGCTCACATAAATAAAAAAGGCTTCTTCGACGTGGCCAAGCTTACAAAACACCCGCTGGTGACAAGTCATACCGGCGCCCATGCACTGTGCCCATCGACCCGCAATCTAACCGATGCGCAAATCGACGCCGTCGGTAAATCCGGCGGCACCATCGGGGTGGTTTTCGCACCCTTTATCATAGATTATAAAACCAACGACGACGGAACGCCGGACAACAGCATGCCCATAACCCAGATTGTCAGGCATATCGACTATATAGCCAAAAGGATCGGGGTCGATCACGTATCTTTCGGCTCGGATTTCGATGGCGCCAAGATGCCAGAGGATTTGCCCAATGCCTCCCATCTACAGAAACTGATTGATGCTCTCAAGACAAATGGTTACGGTGACGACGCAATAGAAAAAATCGCCTGCAAAAACTGGCTCAGAGTTATAAAGGAAACATGGCACAACCGTGCTTAAACCACAATCGATATGAAATATCTCACTATTTGCATCCTAAATCGATAAACCGTTCAACACTTTATTTCCTCCTGTCAAATCTGTTACAATCAACCATCAAACAAGCGGGAACCGCCTTTAAACGCCTATGGAAAAGCGAAAATTGCATCAAAGTGTCTGGATTGCGATCAGGGGCATAGCCGACGGCATTTCAAGAGAGCGTAATATCAAAATACAGGTTGTAATCGGCATTGCGGTAATAGTCGCCTCTATATTGCTCAAGTTATCTACGACAGAGTTGGCGCTAATTATTTTCATCTGCTTCTTCGTAATAATCATGGAAATGCTCAACACCAGCCTAGAAAAACTGACCGACAAGCTGCGCCCCGAGCACGACGGGGATATCGGCAAGATAAAAGACCTGGCGGCCGGTGCGGTACTTCTGGCGGTGACGCTGTCCATCATACTGGGTTTTTTGATTCTGCTCAGGCCCATTATCGACCTCTTTTAAACTATACTGTCCTAGAAAAGTGGGTACGATGACAAAACCATCGCCGGTTTATTGAGAGAAAACGCCCTTACGATACTGGGCACCTTCGGCGATATCGAGTACATGGCCCCTGTAAAAGATGCCAAACGGCTGATATATGTTGTCAGAAAGGATCAAGTGAGTTAGTATAAGGCACATAGCTTAACTTGGAGAAATTTTATGAACAGAATACTTTTCGTTGACTACGAAAACGTGCAGAACATAGATTTGGACTTTATTAAAAAAGAAGATCTGGAAACTATAGTCTTTGTGGGAAAATCCCAAAAGAAGATACCGTTTGAAATAGTGCAAAAAGCGCAGCAGCTGGGCAGTCTGATAAGATGGCATCAAATAGAGGGACAAGGCAGCAACGCCCTCGATTTCCACATCGCTTTTCTGCTGGGCCATCTGACTGCAAGCGATACCGGAAAAGAGGCCGAATACATAGTACTATCCAAAGATAAGGGCTTCGACCCGCTGCTCAGATATGTGCAAAAAGAGAGCTACAACTGCCGCAGGATAAACAGCCTGCTGGAACTGCAACAAACCAAGATGGACCTGTCAAGCAACAAGAATGTAGAAAAAGCGCTAGAAATACTGGGCAAGATCGAAAAACCGAAAAGGCCCAGAAACCGCAGCACCCTGTTCAAATATATTCAGAATATACTGGGAAACAAAACGCCGGAGCGGGAAACAGCCACCGTTATCGACAGGCTGTTTATCGATGATAAGCTTTCGGAGCATAATAACAGGCTAACATACAATTTCTAAACATGGTCTGCAACATGGTTGAAAGCAAAACCTTACAGTTCAGCTCAAAGGGAAACTGCGACATTATAGATATTACGCCGCAGGTGGGCCAAGCTATAGACGAGTGCGGCGTGGACAGCGGCACGGTCACTGTGTTCATCACCGGATCGACCGCCGGAGTGACCACCGTCGAATACGAGCGGGGCCTTATCGGCGATCTGGAAAAACTGTTCGAGCGCATCGCCCCCGGCAACATACCCTACGGCCACGACGCACGCTGGGGCGACGGCAACGGCCACTCCCACGTGCGAGCCTCGCTGCTGGGAGCCTCGGTGGTGGTGCCATTCAACAACAAGCGGTTGATGCTGGGCACCTGGCAGCAGATCATCGTCATCGACTTCGACAACAGGCCTAGAAACAGAACCGTGATGCTGCAGATCATGGGCGAATAAAAAATAATATTTACGGGCACCATCTATACCCAGTTTGCTAATAACCTATATTAGTAGTATAATTAAAGTCTAGTTTCAGTTCAGGTAGTTACTTACTTCTTTAAGTCCTCACAGATTTTCTAAAGTATTGGATAACCTTGGCTCAAACCAGAATAGTAAGAGAGGAGGTTATCCGATGAGTTTTACGGACAAAACGCTCCAATGCTTCGACTGTGGAGATTCCTTCACGTTCACCGCAGAGGAACAAGAGTTTTTCCAATCAAAAGGCTTTGTAAACGAGCCAAAGCGTTGCACATCTTGCCGTTCGGCAAGGAAAGCACAGCGCAGCGGAGGTTTCGGTGGCAGTCGCCAGATGTACCCGGCGGTATGCGCCCAGTGTGGCAAAGACACCGAAGTACCCTTTGAGCCTCGTAATGGTAGACCTGTTTATTGTAGCGATTGCTACAGTAAGGTCTCACAAAACAGATATTAATATCTGAAAAATAAAAGAGCACGCCAAAGACTTAATATAATTAGTTCAAGCGTGCTCTTTTTAATATAATGCGATATCAGAGCCAATGACTTGGCCTAAGACCACCTCCTTATCACCTTGATGGCGGTAGCCTTGAAGCTGATGAACACCTGCGTACCAACAACAAGACCCATATCGATAGTCGACCTGGCGGTCAGCACCACAAACAGCGGAAAGCCGCAATCCACCTCAATGTGCACCAGTGAACCCAGAGTGATGATCTTATTTATCACACCCCCAAACACGTTCCGGGCGCTGCCGCCGTCCCTGGCAAGACTCAGCGTTATGTCCTCAGGCCGTATCAGTGCATATACGCTCTCGCCCTTTTCGAAGCCGGAAATGGCGCTTATGGCTCCACCTGCTACTTTGACGTCGGCCAGTTCGCCATCCTTCTTCTCTATTGTTCCCGCCAATATGTTGTCTATGCCAACGAATTCGGCAACCTCTTTACTCTGAGGAGCGTTGAATATCTCATCCGGCTTGCCCATCTGCAACATCTGGCCGTCTATCAGCACCCCAACCTTATGGGATAGCCTTTGCCCCTGCACCATATCGTGAGTGGTCATAAACACGCTTATTTCGTGCTCCTTGATGACGTGTTCGATGACCTCCTCTATCTTGGAGACGGAGTTGGGATCGAGGTTGGCCGTCGGCTCGTCAAGCAATAGTAAATCAGGTTGAATCACTAGCGCCCGTGCCAGTGCGATGCGCTGCGTCTCGCCACCCGACAGCGTCTTGGCGTCACGATGCGCGTAGTCAGCCATGCCGACGAGATCGAGGGCGTGCTCCGCCTTTTCTCTGATCGAATTCTTGGCTACACCGCGCCACCTCAGTCCAACGGCAACGTTGTCATACACGTTCATGTTGAACACTATCGGCTTCTGCTGCACTAGGGACATACGCCGTCTGGCGGCAAGCCTATCGCTCTCGGCCTCGGTAACATCCACCTCATCAAAGTATATACTCCCCAACGACGGTTTTGTAAGCAGGTCGATCAGTTTCATAAGTGTGGTCTTACCGGAGCCGGTAGGCCCGATGAGGGCAAACACCTCGCCGCGTTCCAAAGACAGGTTTATATCGGTCAGGATAACCGCATCTTTATACGCCTGTCCCAGATTTTCGATTCTAAGCAAAGCCACGGCTTATGCCTTCTTCCGCTGCAACATGTGCAGGGCTATGTTTATTATCAGCGCGATAAGTATCAGGATTATTCCAAGTGCTATAGATAATTCGATATTGCCTTTTTGCGTCTCCAGCGATATGGCGGTGGGGATGGTTCTGGTGTACTGATATATGTTTCCACCCACCATAAGTGACAGTCCCACCTCAGAAATGGCGCGCCCGAAGCCCATGATGAGCGCGGACATGATGGCGTACCTTGCCTCTTTAATAACGAGGATGGCCTTCTGCACGCGGCTGGCGCCCAGCGAAACGGCGGTTTCCGACACAAGCTTATCTACGCCCTTCAGTGCAGATATCACCATTCCCAGCATCAGCGGCGATATCAATATAACCTGGCCTATGATTATTGCAGTAGGTGAAAAAAGCAGACCGAACATACCCAACGGCCCGCTTCGGGAGATGAAGAGGAATACCAGCAGCCCCACTGCAACCGTGGGCATGCTCCACAGTGTCTGAATCGTGCTTACCAGAAAGCTTTTGCCCCTAAAATTGTTGAAGTGTATAACGCTACCCAGCGGTATACACATCGCGGTGGCAATTACGCAGGAGGCTGCCGATATCCACAGCGACCTCCCGGCTATGCTCATAACCTCAGAATCAAACGTAAATATTAGCTGGAACGCTTGAACCAGCCCGTCCCATATCTCAGACAAATTAACTCACAACCTTTATGGTTATTATGATGTAGGCTCATTGCCGGCGCAAGGCGTAAACAACTGCCTTCCATAGTCCTCGACACCATAGTCGCCAATTATCCCTTGAACCTCCTCCGACGTTAGAAACATCACCAGGTTCTGTCCCATTTCAAGGTTCACACTCTTATTGGTGTTTTCGGGATCACAGGCAAGCACCGAGTATACGTTGAGAAGTATCGAACCCTCATCTACAATGGTCTCCAGTTCCAGATTCTCCTGTTGAGCCAAGAAGGTGCCCATATCAGACAGCGTATATCCCTCCATTTCGCTGGCCATCAACAGCGCCGGGCCCATACCTTTACCCGCTTCCACGTACCACGCACCGGCACCAACAACATCGTTATCATAATCGTATCCGGCGGCGGTCCAGATGGCCTTTTCCTTACCGTGCGTACCCGAGTCATCGCCCCGGGATATGAACTTGCTGCTTGCATCGGTAAACAGCTTGTCAAGCGCATCTTCGGGGCTCATGTCCCCAATTCCTGCCGGATCATCTGCCGGCCCTACGATTACAAAGTAGTTATAGGCAAACGGCACACGCTCCACACCATACCCGTCGGCCACAAACGCCGTCTCGCGTGACTTGGAGTGTACCGCTATAGCATCCACGTCGCCGCGCTGACCGTACTCTATGGCTATGCCCGTTCCGGCATAAATCACATCCAGCTCTACCCTATATTCCTGCTCAAACATCGGCTCAAGAATATCCCACAAACCGGTATCATATAAACTGGTCGTTGTCGATATTCCAACTCTTGTCTTGCTACACGACAGCGACCCTAAAGCAAAACATAAAACTAATATCGTCGCGCCTAAAGCATAAATTACTCTCTTCAATTTTCAAACTCCTATTCAACTTAATAATCACACGTTTTTAAACCAACATGCCGGCAGGACCTCGCGAAATCAAAAGCCTTCGCATAAAACGTTCTCCTTTCCAATTACGGGAGGCAACACCGTTTCCAGTGGCACCCTATCGGCACAGCGTCCTAAGCCTGAGACGGTCGTCTCAGGCTTAGATCCGCAGGCTCGGAGATAGTATGTACCTATTAACGTTCAAATCGGAAAAGAGTAATAAGTGAAAGCAAATAAAAAAGCGCTTCGTAAAAAACGAGCGCTACTTAATAATCCCAATAGTCCTTCTCCTTTCCAATTACGGGAGGCAACACCGTTTCCAGTGGCACCCTATCGGCTGCCCGCCCTGTGCTTTTATCGCGTTTAGGCTAAAGACA
>DAOUZV010000115.1 GCA_030665485.1 Chloroflexota bacterium
TCGCGGTACTTAAAGACAAGGTGCTGCTCTTTCCAGAGTTGTGCCACGGCTGTGGCGCCTGCCCCTACCTCTGCCCAGACAAGGCGATTACGGAGGCGGGACGACACATAGGCGTTGTGGAAAGTGGGTACGCCAGTGGCATAGCTTTCGTTCAGGGCAGGCTCAACGTGGGTGAGGCCATGGTTCCACCGATTATTCGAAAGGTAAAAGAAAAACTGAATGGAAACTGCATTGCGATAATTGATGTTCCCCCAGGAACATCGTGTCCGGTGGTGGAATCGGTAAAGGGTAGTAACTATTGCATACTGGTGACCGAGCCAACTCCATTTGGGCTGTACGATCTTGAGTTGGCTGTAGAGGTTGTCAAACAAATAGATATACCATGCGGTGTGATAGTAAACCGCGCCGGCATGGGAGATAAAATGGTGGAGCAGTACTGCCGCAGTAATAACATACCCATACTTATGAAAATACCGCTTAGTACCGATATCGCAAAACTATATTCCAAAGGTATTCCTCTTGTTAAGGGCATGCCCGAGTACAGGCAGCTTTTCAAGCACGTGTTTGATGACATAAAGAAAACGGTTACAGTCGAAAAAGCCGTTAGAACGCAGGTTAGATAGAAATGAAAGAACTTGTGATATTAAGCGGAAAAGGTGGAACCGGTAAAACAACCATCACGGCATCGTTTGCGGCGCTGGCAAAAAGCAAGGCGCTAGCTGACTGTGACGTGGATGCTGCCGACCTGCATTTGCTGCTTAAGCCCAAGACAAAAATAGAAAGCGAGTTCTGGAGCGGGCAAACGGCGGTTATCGATGCAGACAAGTGCACCGAGTGCGGGCTGTGCCAGGAGTTGTGCAGGTTCGATGCCATACACGATTATAAGGTTGACCCCATCTCCTGCGAAGGCTGCTGTTTCTGCAAAAACGTCTGCGGTGAAGACGCCATTACCATGCAGGAAAATATGTCCGGCCACTGGTACATGTCGGACACAGACTATGGTCCAATGGTTCACGCCAAGCTGGACATAGCGCAGGAAAACTCTGGCAAGTTGGTTACAGTAGTCAGGCAAAACGCCAGAGAGACGTCGCAAGCCAAGGGCCTCGATCTAATCATCAGCGACGGCCCTCCAGGCATAGGCTGCCCCGTTATCTCGTCGCTGTCCGGGGCTACCGTGGCGCTGATCGTTACCGAGCCATCGCTATCCGGCATGCATGATCTGGACCGCATCATCGGCGTTTGCAACCACTTCGGTGTGCCAGCTATGGTATGCATCAACAAGTACGATATAAATATGGAAAACACGGCCAAGATAGAAAAATACTGCGCCGATAACAACATCGAAGTTATATCGGAAATACCATTCGATAACATCGCCATAGAGGCTCTCATAAATCAAAAAACGCTGGTTGAGTACTCAGGTGACGTTCTTCTGGCGCAGCAAATAAAAGAGCTGTGGGAAAAGCTGAACGAGCGACTATCACAGAATTAAGAGGAGACGTGTCGTGCCTATATACGAATACGAATGCGCGGATTGCGGAAACGTTACCGAGATACTGATACGTGGTGAACTCAATCACCCCACAAAATGCCCCAAGTGCGGCAGTGACAACCTCAAAAAACTGATTACCGCATCATACGCCATCAGAATGAATGGCATGTCAGACACGTCCACCACCTGCTGCGGTAAGGATGAGCGCTGCGACACGCCGCCCTGCGAAAGCGGTGGAAGCTGCTGCGGGCATTAGCGGGAGATATAGATGAGGAATAGATGGAGATAGCAGAACGTAAGACACTGACATGAAATTAGGAAATATTCTTTGGAGAGGGAGTAATGATAATGCCTGACGATATTGAGCTGAAGCCAAGTTATTCGACCAAAGAAGTATCCGGCAGATGCATCAAGTGTCTTGCCGAGGATAAATATGGTGACTGCCTCAGAGAGTTATTGCAGGGAGGTATTGATAACCAAGAACTGAGAGCTAAATACCAAGCTTTGCTCTCGTTATTGACATCACCTGAGCTGGAGCAATTGCGCGCTGAAACAGAACTGCGTCTCTCTGAAGGGAAAGAGGTCAAGGTTATAATTCATTCAGAAAAAGACGAGATGAAATATGAAATAAAGGTAGACTAAATTAAGGAGGAGATAATGAAAATCGCAGTTATATCCGATGAGGGGATCAATATCAGCCAACACTTTGGCAGGGCACCCTACTATGTGGTCGCAGAGGTTGATGATGGGACAATCCTAAATAAAGAAACCAGGGATAAAATGGGACACCACACCTTTGCCGGAGGACATGATGAAGAACACCTGGACAGCCAGGGCAGGCGCGGCTATGGTCAGGAGGCACATGATAAACATACGATGATGGCCGAGGCGATAAAAGACTGCCAGGTGCTCATCTGTGGTGGTATGGGCTGGGGAGCCTATGAAAGCATGAAAAACTTTAACATTGATGTTTTCGTGACTGATAATCTAAACATTGATGAGGCTATCAAACTATACCTTGCCGGCAAGCTAGACAACTTGATGGAACGTCTACATTAATCCTTTGAAAAACATATGGAGAGTGCAAGATGCCTACTCAAGAACAAGTGAAAGACGCGCTTAGATACCTGCTCGTACCTGGAGTGATGCGTAGTATTATAGCCCTCAACTTACTTAAGGAAGTTGAAATCATTGACGGAAAGGTAGGTTTGACCCTTTTCTCAGCAGGTTTGGGTGAAGGCACTCAAGAATGGCTGAAAGTCAACGCACAGGAAGCATTGGAACAACTCACCGAAGTTACCAAGGTGTCTACCGAATTCGTCGAATCTACACCGAAGGAATTTAACAAAATCGACAGTGTTATTGCCATCATGAGCGGCAAAGGCGGCGTGGGCAAATCGCTAGTTACGGGCTTATCCGCCGTTGCTCTGGCACGTCTGGGTAAAAAGGTTGGGATTTTAGATGCCGATATCACAGGACCTAGCATACCGAAGATGTTTGGCATAAACACTAGACCCATTGGTAATGCAAGCGGGATGCTACCGACTATCTCACCGATGGGCATAGAGATTATCTCCATCAACCTGCTGCTGGAACACGAGGATGACGCTGTCATCTGGCGTGGTCCGCTAATCTCGGGGGCAATAAAGCAGTTCTGGGAGGAAGTGTACTGGGGACAACTGGACTATCTTTTAGTTGACCTTCCCCCTGGTACTGCAGACGCCCCGCTCACTGTTATGCAAACGCTGCCGGTAAATGGCGTTATTATCGTATCAACGCCGCAGGATCTGGCAAGCATGGTGGTAAGAAAAGCGGTGTCCATGACTCAGAAGATAGGCAAGCGTATCTTAGGTGTTGTAGAGAATATGAGCTATCTTGAGGTCCCCGATACCGGCAAGAGGATGGAGATATTCGGAAAGAGCAGGGGCAAGGAAGTGGCCGATGCCGCAGGCGCACCACTGCTGGCGCAATTGCCTATTGATCCCAAGCTGGCGGCGCTGTGTGATGCGGGCGAGGTTGAAAAGTATACTTCAGAAGCTTTCGACGCGTTTTCCGAAGCATTTACTGAAATAGCACTGAAGTCACACCGAAGCAAGGATGGAGAATCCGTCAAAACCACTAGCTAATATCTCAATTTGGAGGTAGGCCATGGAACTCCAAATCACCACACTTAGTGAGAATACGGCAACCTATGGTTTTATCGCCGAATGGGGGCTGAGCATTCTAGTTGAAGCTGAGGGATCAAAGATACTCATGGATACTGGGCTGAGTTTTTCTGCAGCACATAATGCTCAGGTAGCAGGGATTGACCTCACCAATATCGATCGAATAGTGCTCAGCCATGGCCACGCAGATCATACCGGTGGCCTTTATGATCTGCTCAAAAAAACGGGAGAAACCGAGATAATCGCGCATCCTGATATCTGGGATGCCAAGTACGTTCAACGCGGTCAGGGCGAAACGGAACGCTACATCGGTATACCCTTCCGTCGAGAGACATTGGAAGATCTTGGAGCCAAGTTCAATCTGACTGGAGAGCCGGTTAGTATCACTGACCATGTAATGACCACCGGGCAAATACCGATGCGTACAGCATACGAGCAGATCGGCAGGCACCTTTATATTCACAAGGATGGAATATCCATACCGGATGAGTTGGCTG
>DAOUZV010000128.1 GCA_030665485.1 Chloroflexota bacterium
TATTTTCTAAAATTGTTTTGAGCCTGACTGTGACTTTGGTTAGCGGCAATAGCTCCGGCTGATTCAAGCCCAGATGCCCCAAAGGTATAAAAAACGACTTCCCCCGGGCTGGTGATATTGCTATACCTACCAAGTCCGCCATCGCGGCCTTTTCGCCTGTAGTCACAACCTCGATGGCGAGGTTCTGTGCCGCTTCCAGCTCACCTATAAGCTGTTCCAAAGCTATCTCAGTGTTCACCACGTGGCACTTGACTGCCGAGGGGTGAGAGCTCTCGGCCTTCATTTGGGGCAGCCTAGGAAGCAAGTTGATGAACTCAAGCTCCTGGAAAAGCTTTGCCACCTCGTTCCGGTTATAGTGGCTTACCTGGCAGGTTTTCAAGTCCAGCTTGATAGGAACATCTTTGACTATAGTGGACAACTCTCTATTCCGGAAGGACTGAGTGCAATATTCACGTAGCGTGTTCTGCAACTTGCTCGGTGTTATATCTTCAATATGGTCGTAGATTCCCTGGAGGCTGCCATACTGCTGAAGTAATTTAGCGGCCGTTTTCTCACCAACACCTGGCAGGCCAGGTATGTTGTCCGAGACATCGCCAGCCAGTGCTTTAAGGTCAGCGAGTTGTTCCGGTTTGATGCCATATTTTTGCTCTACTGCCTCTTCATCGTAAAGGACGGTATCTGTGAAGGTTCGCTTGGGAGCAAGGGCTTTCACTCGAGGCAAAACAGCTTGCAGCATATCATTGTCCCCGGTAACAATGATAGTCTCAATGCCCTGCTCATCAGCCTGCTTGCTTAAGGTGCCCAGGACATCATCGGCCTCGAAGCCATCGATTTCAAAAACGGGAATATGGAAAGCTTCCACCAACTGGTGAACCTTTTTTATCTGGCTTTTCAACTCCTCCGGCGTGGCCGGGCGCTGCGCTTTGTATTCCTCGAACATTTCATGCCTGAAGGTCGGGGTAGGACGGTCAAAGGCGACAGCCCAATGAGTGGGCTTTAAATCAGCAAATACTTTGAGCAAGATGCTGGCAAAGCCATAGACGGCATTTACCAGCTCCCCAGTTTTGGGTTGGGTTAGCGGGGGCAGGGCGTGAAAGGCGCGGTGCACCAGGGCATTGCCGTCAAAAAGCAGTAAAAGCGGTTTCTCTCCCTTTGCCACAGCCTTATTATACTATGGCTCCGCCGAAACCCTAAATAAAGGAAAGGGGAAATTTAATTCCTCTCATCGAAAGCCCGATGACCAAACGTGAGGGCTTCGCATTTTGAGCTCCAGTAAACGACATCCGCACCCAAAAGGTGCTACAAAGATAAGGAAAGTCTTTAGCTATAAAAGCTAGATGCTTCCACGTATCAGTTATCAGGCTACTTGGAAGTAAGATACGTAAATGATAGTGATATAATATCTACAAGCATATACAACATTCCCGGGGGGTTAAGACATATGCATACACCAAGATAATCAGCATCGATAGTGTTAGGTTTGGACATGACATTATTATCGATGATTTTATTTATACACAACACTACTGAGATTTGGCAATTTTTCTCATATCGCTTGCTTTTTATCGAATTTAATCTATAGAGGTATAAAATGAACCAGGATAAAACAACGAAACAGATGATAACTGAGGGGTTAAAAAGTCAGCGAGACAGGCCCCTTTATAGTACAGATACCATTAATAAAATATCTAGGGAATTTGAAGAATGGAAAAATTCTGCTGTATCGACTGAAAACAGAAAACACTATGATGTAACACCGCATTTATTATTAGGGACAGATCTACCAAGAGGATTAGTTTATAGTCCAATCGACGTAAAAATTTTGGACTATGGTGAAGACTTAGGCTTTCCCGGTAAGCATCCTTATACTAGGGGTATCCATTCGAACATGTACCGTGGGCGTAAATTTACTATTCGCCAACTTGTCGGTTTTGCCGGTCCAGAAGATACTAACGAAAGAATTAAGTTTCTGTTAGATAATGGTGCAACAGGTGTAAATATCGTTTTCGACATTCCAACAATCCAAGAGTACGATTCGGATTCTCCCGCAGCCCGGGGACAGGTTGGTATGGGAGGGGTGGCTGTTGATTCTGTGAACGACATGGAGTTACTCTTCAAAGATGTTCCAATAGATAAAATGAGCGTTTCCCTTGTTACACATTATCCAACCAATACGGCGATACTATTTGCCATGTATTTGGTGATGGCCGAAAGGAGAGGTGTCCCGTGGGAAAAGCTCAGAGGGTCAGTACAAAATGATATGGTAATGGAGGAAGTTATACGAGGTGGGCTTGAGTTTATCCCTCCTAGGGAATGTTTCAGGACTCAATGTGACAATATATCATTTATTAGGACACATGTCCCAAAATGGAATTGTATCACTTTGAACGGATACAATCTGCGGGAAGCTGGGGCTTCGGCTGTGACAGAGACATCTGTAGCGATGGCAAATGCTATTGAGACGCTCAAGGAGTTAGTCGAAAGAGGACACAGCGTAGAATGGATAGCGGAGAGGATTAGTTTTTTCTGGGATGCTGCCAACGACTTTTTTGTTGAGATCGCCCGTCTGCGCGCAGCAAGAAGATTATGGTATCGAATCATGAAATATAGGTTTGCGGCCGATAATGATAAAGCCATGTTGATGAGATGTCATGTACAAACATCCGGACTGAGCTTAACCAGTGAAGAACCAATGAACAATATTGTAAGAGCTGCATATCAAGCACTCGCTGCCGTCCTCGGTGGAACCCAATCCCTACATGTGAGTTCATATGATGAGGCCTATTCAGTGCCGTCAGAGGCTGCTTCACTTGTATCTCTCAGGACGCAGCAGATCATCCAGGAAGAAACAGCAATATCCGCTGTCGTTGATCCTCTTGGGGGGTCTTTCTATGTTGAATCTCTAACTGACGAACTGGAGAAAAAGATACTTGATGAGATTGATGAAATAGAAAAAATGGGCGGTATTGTTGAAGCAATCAACAGAGGTTGGTTGCATAAAAGAATAACAGAGTATGCTCACCACGAAAATATGATGAAAGAGAAATCAGCAATAAAGATAGTCGCTCATAATTATCATAAACTAGGCGGAAGAACGGCGCCGATTGATGTTTTTCGCTACAGAAGTGGTGTGGAAGAGAGACAACGCGAGAAAATTGAAAACCTGAAACAGCGAAGGGACAATACTGCTGTGAAAAAAGGTTTGCAAAAGTTGCGGGAGGCCTGTTTAAAGCGTGCAAACGTATTGCCCTATTGTATTGAAGCCTCGCGTGCGGATGCAACAGAAGGAGAAATCGCGCAGGTATTTCGGGAAACATTTGGGTTGTGGCATCCACCCATGCCTTGGTAGAGGAGAGCACATAGTATGCAAGGCGATAGTATGAAAATTGTCATAGCTATACTTGGATTAGAAACACATTGGAAAGGAGCGGTTACGGTTGCCCAAATGTTACGCGAATTCGGTGTAGAAGTGGTCTATATAGGCAATGCTTTCCCCGAGAAAATTATCGAAGTTGCTATTCGAGAAGATGTAAGTGTTGTCGGTGTCAGCAGCCTATCAGGTGGATATTTAGCATTAGGGAACGATTTAATATATCTTGCTCGTAAAAAAAATATAAAAGATAAAGTCGTTTTTATTATCGGGGGTGTATTTCCTCCAAATGATTACAATGAATTGATGAGTCTCGGGTTTGATGGTGTTTTCGGCCCCGGTGCAACGGGAGAGGAGATATATAATTTTATTAGAAAAGCAGTGACCCCAAAAAAGGTATGATCTATCACTTCCTCCCCTATTTCGGCAAGCCCAACCATCTCGGCGTCTTATCCATATATTCGCGATAGGCGTCGCCGTAGTGCTTGAGGCAGTGGCGTTCTTCGGCATCCACCCATAAAATTGGCGTAAACATATAT
>DAOUZV010000090.1 GCA_030665485.1 Chloroflexota bacterium
TGCGCTGCGCGATGTATTTCTGGGTGGAATGTTTGATTTTTCAGATACATATACGCTTCAGGTAATGGAGCCAAGCTTTGACAGAAGGCTGCTACTGGGGCTTGTTATCGCCATAGACAACAGCGTACACGATGTTAAAAAGAATAACCGCTCCGGTTTTAGCTTCGGGCGTTAGATTAGTGTAGAGATGAGCCTCCGTCTATCGTCAGTACCGAGCCGGTCATAAAATCACTGGCATCGGAAACCAGGTAGAGCAAGGGGCCGACCAGATCGTACGATGTGCCCCGTCGTTTCAGGATTTGTCCGGCGACGGGGCCTCCTTTTCCGGTAAATCCCTTTATACTGCGCATCGCCTCGCCCAGTTTCACACTTGCCTCTCCCTCTATAGCACCCGGGGCCAGAGTATTTACGGTGATACCGTTTCCACCCATATCAGCCAGTTCTCTCGCCAACGACCGAGTCATGGCAACCAGTGCTCCTTTTGAGGCCACGTAGTGCATGAACATGCCCTTGCCCTCAAAGGCGACGCTGGAGGCCACGTTGATAATCTTGCCCTTGGCCTGAATTATCATCTGCGGCGTTACTGCTTTGGCGCAGTTCCATGTGCCCTTGACGTTGACCGCCATCATCCTGTCCCACTCGTCTTCGGTGATCTCGGTGAAGGGTTTGGGATCGATTCCGTAGTAAATTGCCGCGTTATTCACCAGCGCATCTATACGGTCGAATTTGCCTATAGCCACTTGAACCATATTCTGGGCGCTGTCATATCTGGTAACGTCGGTGTAGACGAAGACGGCCCGGCCGCCGTTATTCTTTATCGCTTTTTCCGCATCTTTACCCGTACTTTCGTTTATTTCAGCAATGACGATTTTTGCGCCATCGGCGGCCAGTGTTTCGGCGTATGCTCTGCCAATTCCCTGACCGGAGCCGGTGACGATTACCACTTTATCCTTTACGGTTATCACTTGTTACCTCCTGCATCGGTTGCGGCTGATTTTTTGGAGAAAGGCATGAATTTGCCCATGGCAAACAGGTTTGGCAGCATTATCTTGCGCACTTCCTCGATGGCAAACAGTATGACTCCGGCAAGCAGCACTATGCCCCATTTGCCTATGCTTAAGGGTACCGTTTGAAACGCGGTTTGCATGAATGGTACGTATATCACGACCATTTGCAGCAGTATTGCGGTTGCTATACCGACGAGCAGCCACTTGTTTTTGAGTATGCCCAGCTTGAAAATAGTATGCTTATCCGACCGGGCGTTAAGTACGCGCAGCCAGGAAAAGGTAACTATGGAGCAGAAGGCCAGCGTCCGCGCCTCTTCAACGCTGTATCGGCTTTGAGCCCAGTTGAAGATAAAGAAGACGGCCAGGCTCATAAGCAGCGCCAGAAAACATATTCTAAAGAGCAGGCCGGGATATATGAGTCCCACCTTGGGGTGACGCGGCGGCTGCTGGAGCTCATCGCCGAACTTGGGCTCAAGTCCCAGCGGTATCTCGACGGATGTGTCGGTGACCAGGTTTATCCAGATGATCTGCACTGCCAGCAGCGGAGCTATACCTATGATCGATACAGCTAGGATGAGCGATAGCAGTTCGGCTAGGTTGGTGCTTAGGGAGAAGAAGACGACGTTGCGCAACCGGTTGAAGATGGCTCTACCCTCGTCCACGGCAGCAACGACGGATGCGAAGTTGTCGTCGGCCAGCACCATGTCACTGGATTCCTTGGCCACGTCGGTGCCGGTGATGCCCATGGCGATGCCGATGTTGGCCGTTTTAAGCGCGGGTGCGTCGTTTACACCATCGCCGGTCATGGCTACCACGTGGTCGTGACGCTGAAGCGCGTTTACTATTTTGAGCTTCTGCAGCGGTTCGATGCGGGCAAAGACGCTTATGTCTTCCACCTGCGCAAATAGCTCCTCATCGCTCATATGGTGCAGCTCGGCTCCGGATATGGCACTGCCTGCGGGAAGGCCTATTTTTTCGGCGATGGACTGGGCGGTTATAACGTTGTCGCCGGTAATCATCACCACGCGTATTCCGGCCCCGTTGCACAGGCTGATTGCTTGTTTAGCCTCGTCGCGCGGTGGGTCAGCCATACCCATGAGTCCAACGAAAACGAGGGTGCCCTGCAGATGGTGATCCTCGATATCGTCTATTTCCGGTGGAAATTCCACGTAGGCGGTGGCGATAACGCGCATGGCCTGTTTGGCCATATTTGTGTTGGCATCCAGTATATCGTCAACATCCTCTTTGGTGATGGGCGATACCGAATTGCCTTTTACGATGCTTTTGCTCATAGCAAGCAGCCGCTCCGGCGCGCCCTTGACGTATGCCACATTGCGCTGGTTATAGCGGTGTAGCGTGGCCATGTACAGCTTTTCGCTCTGGAAAGGTATCTCATCGATGCGCGGATACTGTTTTTCAAGCGTTTCTTTTATCAAGCCAGCCTTGGCCGCGGCCACCACCATTGAGCCTTCGGTGGGATCGCCGTAGATGCCATTCTGCCCTTTATCTTTTATAAGCATGGCATCGTTGCACAAAGTGCCTATTTTGAGCGTCAGCACAAGATTGTCGTTATCGTTTATATCGATTATCGAATCGCCTTTTTTGAAATCACCGACTGGTTCGTAGCCATCGCCGCTTACCTCTATCCAGTCGCCGTTTAAATACATTCGGTGCACCGTCATCTCGTTCAGTGTTAGGGTTCCGGTTTTGTCGGAGCAGATGACGGTTGCCGAACCTAACGTTTCCACCGCCGCCAGCTTACGTATGATGGCGTTGCGGTTTGCCATGACGCGCATGCCGATTGCCAGCACCACAGTGACCACTGCGGGCAGACCCTCTGGTATGGCCGATACGGCGGCGGCAACTGCCACCAGAAACACCTCCAGCGCATCCAGGCCCCTTGCGATGCCAACGATTATGAGCAGGGTGCATATGGCAAGGAAGATGCCAACGATGTAACGGCTGAGCTTGCCGATGCCTTTTTGCAGCGGCGTTTTGGGAGTTTCCACCTCGGCGATGGCGGTGGCTATCCTGCCTATCTCGGTGTCCATACCGGTTGCCGTTACAGCTGCGATGGCCCTGCCGTAGGTGACGATGGTGCTCATATGTACTTGGTTTTTTCTCTCCGCAAGTGATGCGTTGCCCGAAAGCGTCCTGTTATGCTTATCCACCGGCATTGATTCGCCGGTGAGCGTTGATTCGTTTACTTTGAGGTTTGATACCTCGATGAGCCTAGCATCAGCGGGCACCCTGTCGCCGGTTTCCAGCAGGATAATGTCGCCAGGCACAAGCTGCCTTGCCGGCAACAGCATTATCTTGCCGTCGCGCCTGACCTTGGCCTTGGGAGCAGCAGTTTTGAGCAGTGCCTCCATTGCCTTTTCGGCGCGGGTCTCCTGTATGTACCCGATGGCGGCGTTTAGCATTAAAACAGCTAATATCACAACAGCGTCTATGTAATGACCCACCACCAGCGATATAATCGCCGCCGCCAGTAAAACGTAGATCAACGGGCTTAGGAATTGCTTTGTAAAAACGAGTAATGCGGGGGGCTTTGATTTGCCTAAAAGGACGTTTAAGCCGTGCTGAGTTTGCCGATGTACAGCTTCAGCTTGATCGAGTCCATCAGATTTGGAGCGAAGGGTTGTTAGCGCTTCATCGGGGCTGAGCTTATGCCATTCTGCCATGTTGCATACTATAGCATAAATTAAGTGTTTTTAACGATATCTGGAAGGTAGGTTAGTAGCCCAGATGCGAAGTGTCGTTGAGTGTGACAAGCTGGTTTTTACCGTCAGTTACAACGATTTTGGTAAACGATGCGTTGCCTATCTCCATCTTGCGGTAGATACTGTAAGTGACTCCCAGAACCTGTGTTGCTATTATTCTTACGATGATATCGTGGGTGACGACGGCAACGAGCTTGCCCTGGTTCGCTTCGACGATGGAGTTAAATGCTCGCACCGAACGCTGGGCCGTTTGTACAAAGCTTTCACCGTTGGGCCATGACAGGATTGATGGGTCTACTCTGGACTGCTGCCACATATCCGGCCATTTCTTTATGATATCGCTGGCGTGCAGCCCCTGCCAGTCTCCCAGGTTGATTTCGATCAGGTCGTTTAGCGGAACCGGCTCAATGTTATGCGGTTTGGCTACCGCCTCTGCGGTGGTGTGCGCTCTTTTTAAAGGGCTGGTGTAAATGGCATCGAGTGTTGTATCGGTCAATCGTTTGGATAATAGTTGCGCCTGCTCATACCCCTTTTGATTCAAGTCTTCCTGCGACCATCCCATGTAGTAACCTGAGATGTTTGATTCTGTCTGACCGTGGCGGATCAAGAGCAGGGTTGTGATCATTCATTGCTCCGAAAGTTAAGTGACGTTTTTAAGTATAAAGGTTATTGCGGGCCAATGCGAGTAGAAGCTGGCCGCTCTGGTTGGGAGTGATTAACCTATGGGGTTTGTGGTCTTTCGGCCAGCGTTATATTGACCGTAGACGAGTTGCCGTCGCGGCAGATGCCCACAGATATCGTTTCATCAACATCGTGCAACCATAATTCTCTTACCAGGCTGGCATATGAAATGATCTCTTCGTCATCAATACTGACAATGACATCGTCAACCTGCAGTCCGGCGGCCTCTGCAGGGTAACCCTCCATGATTTCGGTAATAAGCGCCCCTGCACAGGTTTCCAGGCCCAACTGGGTGGCGATTTCTGGGGTTACATCCGTAAGTCCGGTGCCCAAGAATGGTCTTATAACCCTGTGATTTGATCCTGATAAACCTTCGAATACGGGTTCGGCGGTGCTGACATTGATGGCATAGCCTATGTTTTGGGCTTCGGTTGAGATGGCGCTGTTGATCCCAATCACCTCGCCGGCAAGGTTGACCAGCGGACCACCGCTGTTGCCGGGGTTGATGGCGGCATCGGTTTGAATGATGTCGTAGTAGGAGGTGCCGTCGATTTCAAACGAGCGATCCAGATTGCTAATGATACCGGCCGTAACAGTGGCCCCACCCTCGTTGGGTGAAAGGCCGAGGGGATGGCCCACAGCCACCGCCCAATCTCCCACTTTTGTGGTGGTATAATCTGCAAACTGCGCCGCATCCAGAGAATCGGCAGTTATTTTAACAACCGCCAGATCCGACAGGTCATCCTCCCAGACATCGGTTGC
>DAOUZV010000121.1 GCA_030665485.1 Chloroflexota bacterium
TAGAAGGATAGGCTAAATTACGATCTTCATGCCCTCGTAGCCGAGGAGGATTTCGGTGTCAAGCTTATCACTTGCATGCTGGATTTCCTTGCCTATCTCTTCTTCATATACGGGGTTTATGTGCACAACCACGGTGGGAGGAATGTATCCCTTTGCCTTCTTGAACTCAAGCAGCGTTTCTGCAAGCAGGCTGGGACACAGGTGTTTGACCTCTATAGCAGAATCACGCATTCTATCGGGAAGCGTGGTTTCGATTACCAGCAGGTTGGGTGAAATACGTTCCAAGGGTTCAGAAATACCGTTAGTTGTATCGCCACTGTAAAACACGGACTTACCTTCTTTGTCGGTAATCTCATAGCCGACAGTTGGTATACCATGTGCCATCGGCAGCGCCAGAACTCCATAACCATCGACATCCGCTCGTTTATATTCCTCTATCGCACATGTTTTAAGAGAGGGATTATCCGGTAACGGTATCTGGGTCATATCGGGATATAGCGTCCCATTGAGCAGGCTACCTGTTATGACATCAAGAACGGATTGAATCGAATATATACTCTTGGTGCTCCAATCCAGATTGGCAAGGCCGAATGTGGCCAGATCCCTGATATGATCGAAATGATGATGCGTGATCAGGAATGACTTGATTCGCTGCTGCTCCTCAAATGACAGGGTTGTGGTAATGCTTCCGGCATCTATCGCCAGCACACCATCGATTAGCAGTGACACCAACTTAGTATCTACCGATTCCAGATTATGTACGCCTAAAAATCTTATCTCCAATAGAGTACCTTCAATCAGTAATGAGTAAAGGATTGAAACTGATATCTTTATCGTAGGTATCAATACCCTCTTTTCTCTTCAGATAATTGACTATTCTATACGTAAACGGTGTGGCAACCGCCTCATATGCGGTTTTAAACAGCCAATGAGTAAGTATCATCATACCCAGATCACCCCAAGGAAGTACACCGCTAAAAGCTATAAGAATGAATACTACAGAATCCAGCCCCTGCCCGATTACCGTGGACCCGATGGTCCTGGCCCAAAGATAACGCCCACTCGTACGTATCTTCATTTTGGCCAAAACGATAGAGTTGGAAAACTCCCCCATAAGATATGCTACAAACGAGGCTAAAAGAATACGCCAAGCAAAACCAAATATAACAGGATACGCCTCCTGAACCTCAGGGATGATCGAGGGCAGAAGTCCGCCAACCCAAAAGGCGCCCACAGCAAGCAAATTACAGAAAAACCCAAGCCATATTACGCGCCTGGCCTGCCGATAACCGTATACCTCGGTTAAAACATCGCCAATTATATAGCTTAAGGGGAAAATAATAATGGCTGCAGGCAAAGAAGAAAAGGGGTCAGGGATGCTGATGAGTCTAACCGCCATTATATTAGCTGTAATGAGGCAGGTGACAAACAGTGCAACGACAACAACGAACCTATGCGACACTTTCAAGTCATATCCACCGTTTGCGTCTGAATAAAACTAACATTCCACCGGTAATAGCAGTCATGACAAGAGCGACCACAAGAAATGCTTGCCAGCCAGGGCCATCCCCCGTAAACGGCCACATATTCATTCCCGAAATACCGGCTATCAGCGCCAAAGGAAGCATTATCGTAGATATAATCGTCAGCACACGGATCACCTGGTTGGTGCGAAATGAATATAGCGTATTATTGGTATCGTTTAAACCTTCTACAACTTCTTTGTAATCATCCAGCGTGTCCTGAATCTTGCGGGCGTGGTCGGCGATATCGCCAAAATATACCTCAGGATCGACTTTGATTACCGGCCAATCCTCATTCTCCAAAAGCTCAAAAACCTCAGTCTGTGGTTTTATTATGCGCCTGAACGCGATAACATCCCGCCTGAGTATAGACAGTTCCCTAACCGTCTCACGCTTGCCTTCGGCAAAAATATCGTCTTCAACATTTTCGATATTATCCACAATCTTGTAGAGAATCGGGAAGCAATAGTTAATCAACCTGTCGAGGATAAGGTAGAGCAGATAGCTTGAGCTTCTCCCCATATACTCCCGGCGCGATTTTTCATTTGCCTCACAATCAACAAACAGCTTGGCTAGCGGCTTCAAAGCACTGGTATGCGATGTTATCAGATAATCCTCACCGATAAATATAGAAACCTGACTGGCCGTTGTTACCCTGGCCTCTTTGTTATACACCGGAAAGTGGAGCACCATGAACAGATACGACTCATACTTATCTATTTTGGGACGCTGAATCCTGCTTAAACAGTCATCCAGATCTAACGGGTGGAAAGGGTAGTTTTGAGCCAGATACTCAGTTTCCCTGGCAGTTGGCTTTTCAATATTAAGCCACTTAAGTTTGCCATGAGTAATTGTTCTCATATTGAGCTCTTTTTCTTTTTTTATTGAAGATGCTGCCATAATTTGGCCTGCCAATCTTGATCTTACTTAAACTATTGTATTATACACCGTCAACATAGGTTCTCTCAAACTCCATCGAAAGAACACGTTTGGTTGTAGCGGAGACCTTGGCGCGCTCATCTATACGATAACCCACAATCCAGATGATGTGCTCTGGAGAACAAACTATGGGGATGACACTGCGCTGAGCTTTTGGAACCTTAACGTCGATCATATAGTCCTTGAGGCTTTTAGTCCCATCCATGCCAAGCGGACTGAACTTGTCACCATGATTTTTGCCTCTTACAGTAAGCTCGCTGCCCACGACATCATAATCAAAAGACTCTATGAATCCGCCCTTGTCTTCGCTTTCAGTCACTTTGTTTCCGACGCTGGCGGTTACTTTCCAGCCTGGGATAACCGTATCGCCGGGCACGTTTAAACTGTACTCGCCTTCGAAAACTTCACCAGCATCATTCGGCAAATCTTCTTTCCCAATAGAACATGAGTGATAACCATTAACCAGAACCAAACCATAAGGTAGCGATAATTTCTTACCCACCGATTTTTCCATAACCTCAAGCATACTTTCAATATGAATTGATTCGATATCAATCAGGGTTTCAGCTAACTGCTCCAGCACGCACCGCATCAAATGACGTTTTACCGCCACTGGCAACTTGCTAAAAGTAGATCGATCGATACTTATCGATTTGCCTTGT
Source organism: Chloroflexota bacterium (assembly GCA_030665485.1). GTDB lineage: Bacteria > Chloroflexota > Dehalococcoidia > JABGRK01 > JABGRK01 > JABGRK01. The sequence goes on from DAOUZV010000121.1 coordinate 3,125, forward strand.
TTAACTACAACCATATCCCATACATCAGACACCTGCTCATCCAAAAGCTCGACCTCATCGGCAACTAAAAAGGCAAGGCGCAATAGGGCGTCTTTGAAGTTAGCGTTGTAGTCCTTGAGCAGAGGAATAAGCTCATGGCGAAACCTGTTTCTCAGGTAATCAGGTGATTTGTTTGATGAATCAATCCGGGGTGCAAGTCCATTGACGGTACAATAATCTTCGATCTCTTTCTGTGTTATGCCAAGCAAAGGTCTTATAATCATAACCCCCGACTCATCAGGCGACGATTTCCATGTACTGGACTCCTTCATGCCACGCAGACCGGCAAGCCCAGTTCCGCGCACCAAGTGCATCAGTATCGTCTCCACTTGATCGTCGGCGGTGTGGGCGACCGCTACAGCATTCGCTCCAACAGAAGCGGACACCTCTGCCAGAAACGTGTAACGTGCGTGGCGGGCCTTCTCCTCTACAGACGATGTACTGCCATAAGAGCTGATATCGCGCTTTTCCACGGTACAGGGAATGTTAAGTTTGTGAGCGAGATCAGCAACGTACAGTACATCTGCGTCCGCCTCGGCACCACGCAGAGAGTGGTTCAAGTGTGCAACATGAAGCTGCAGGTTAAGCTCATCTTTGAGCTGCGCCAAGGCATGCAGCATGCAAACAGAGTCTGCTCCGCCGGAGACGGCCACCACTAAGGGGCCGCCTTTAGATAAGCATCTGCGGGTAGCACCAGCAACTTTTGTTAACAGATCATCTCTAGGCACAATTATTTACCACCACTCAATCAGTGAGCCGTCCCTGTTCAGCTCAATGCCCTCTTTCAGCTCTAGTTCCCTTATCCAATCGGCCAACCAGCAGGCGTGATGAATAATAAGCGGAACGCTGGTAGACGGCAAGATATCCCTGTCTAGCCCATAGATGGA
>DAOUZV010000076.1 GCA_030665485.1 Chloroflexota bacterium
GTAACACAACTTCGAGAGAGGTTTGGGCTCAACATGCTGCCCGCCAAATCTGGCGCCTTGAAGCAGATTTTCAAGCTGCTGCGTAAGGGCGAAATGCTGCTGTTTGCGCTGGACCGAGACACCGCCGGAGCTCGTGTACAATCCACCTTCTTCGGCAAAGAAACCAGCATGCCGGCAGAGGCGGTCAAAATAGCCATGCGCACCGGTGCGGCAATCGTACCCGTGTTCGGCAGCCGCCGCTCAGACGGCAAATACAACCTCTACATTGAACCAGAGCTGGACATAATCCGTAATGGAAACGGTTCGGTGGAGCAAAACATGGAGCAGATAGCCCGTGTCATGGAAAAGTACATACGCCGCTTCCCGGAGCAATGGGTTGTACTGGAACCCATTTGGGAAAACTAGCCGCCTCTTTTTCTTCTTGATTGTCACACGCTTATCTTGTAATATGAACCTACTTTTCTATAATCGAGAATCAATGCCATAAGCTGATAATAACGAGATACGTATACACTATCAGGCTGAAGGAAATGGAACGCTGCTGCTGCATCACCCGCTAACAGGCAGCTATCGTATGCGGTAAGAGCGCATGCGCGGATGCGCAGATAGTATAATAGGCATTACGTTTAACCCGATACCGGTTCTGAGGAACTTCGGCGCGTTTACGCACATCAACTGAATACTGCCACACCAAGTAAAGTTTCTGGAGGAATGCGATGCAAAAACTTGATCTTAAAAAAGAGCTGAAGTATCTGTATCAGCCACCTTCCAAGCAGGTAACGGTTGTTCAGGTGCCCAGATTCAACTTCGCCATGCTGGACGGCCAGATTGAGGCAGGCGTGTTGCCCGGTAATTCGCCTGACTACCAGAACACGATGGGCGCGATATACGGCGCCGCTTACACACTCAAGTTCATGTCCAAACTGCGAAAGGATAATCCCATCGACTATCCGGTGATGGCGTCGGAGGGGCTGTGGTGGGTACTGTCCGGTGAATTCGATTTTCAAACCAAAGAGCCGTGGCAGTACACCATGATGATCTCACTGCCGAACTTTGTCACGCTTCATATGTTCGACAAGGCAATAGTGCAACTTAAGAAAAAAAAAGGCAATCCGGCCATAGATAAACTGCGCATGGAGAGCTTTGAGGAGGGCTTGTGTATGCAGATAACACACATCGGGCCCTACGCCGACGAATCACGTACACTGGAACTGATGGCGCAGTTCGCTTCAGAGAAAGGATATAGAACGCACGGCAGGCACCACGAGATATACATGGGCGACCCGCGCCGCGCCAAGCCGGAGAAACTCAAAACGGTGCTGAGGCACCCCATAGAGAAGATATCATGAATATCAATGAGCAGGACAATACAACACCACACAAAGCAGCCAACTACGATATAGACGTAAGGAAAACGGTTCCCTTCTACGACCTTTTTTACAGCCAGACGATTGATCTTGTAAAGAGCGCCAAGCCGGATGTCAAAGTATGGCTGGATACCGGTTGCGGTACGGGGTGGCTCGTGAGTGAGGCGGTTGTTCACTTCCCTGAGACGTTTTTCATACTGGCTGACCCATCGCAGAGCATGCTGGATGAGGCCAGAAAGAGGCTGGCGTCGCTGTCACCATCGCACGTCAGATTTGTTACGCCTGTCGGTACACAGAACCTGATTCTAAACGACAACACTGAGCCGGATGTGATAACTGCCATCCAGTGCCACCACTACCTGGATGCAGCAACAAGGCGTATAGCCACAAAGCGGTGCTACGAGCTGCTCACAAACGGCGGCATATACATCACCTTCGAGAATATAAGTCCGTATACGCCAGCGGGAATCAAGATCGGCTCCGATAGATGGAGGCGATATCAGCTTTCCCAGGGTAGAGACGAGAAAACAGTAAATGAACACCTCGAGAGGTTTGATAAGGCATACTTTCCTATAAGCGCCAGCGCTCATATAGAACTACTAAATGAGTGCGGTTTTGGTGCTTCAGAGCTGTTCTGGTTTTCCAACATACAGGCGGGGTTTTACGCAACTAAGTAAAGAGGTTCTATGAAATACAAATGGCTGCTGTTTGATGCCGACGGTACCCTGTTCGACTACGACAAGGCCGAGGCGCTGGCACTACAGGCAACGTTTGAACAGTTCGGGCATGTGTTTGAACCAGAATACCTTGAGGCATACCGAAAGATCAACGAGCGAGTGTTCCAGCTCTACGCTAAAGGCAGTATAACCACACAGCAAGTACGATATGACCGATTCAAACAGCTATCAGAAGTCCTTGGAATCGGGCTTGACTACGCGCCTTTCGGCGATGCGCATATACATAATCTGGCAAAAGGCGTTTATTTGATAGACGGTGCAGAGGAAATAATCAGCAATCTTTCCGATAAGGCAAACATGGTTATAATAACCAACGGGCTGCTGGATGTGTGCAAACCAAGAGTAGCCAAATCAGCCATCAGCTCTTATTTCAAATATATCATATCGGCGGAGGAGATAGGCGTGTCCAAGCCCAATGCGGGATTCTTTGATATTACCTTTGACAGAATCGGCAATCCCCCAAAGGAAGAGGTGCTGATTATTGGCGATAATCTGATTTCCGACATCAAGGGTGGGTATGACTTCGGCATAGACACATGCTGGTTCAACCCAAAGCGCCTGCCACGCACACAAGATATCCGGATTACACACGAGATCAGCAACCTGAGCGAACTGCTGGATATACTAGGTTAGGAGTATCAAAGACCTCTATGAGCAATAAATACGTACACGGTTATTCGGATAGAGAGAGCGTTAGATTGAAAGATCAATCTGTCACTCTGGCCCAGTTGCTACACCACGACACACTTTATCCTGTGGGCAGCACGGTGCTGGAGGCTGGTTGCGGCATAGGCGCACAGACCTGTATCATGGCCAGCAATAATCCAGATATCAGCATCGTATCAGTGGACATCTCGCCGGAGTCACTCAAAGCAGCGCAAAAGGCGATATCAGCAGCAGGTATAAAAAACGTTATCTTCAAGCAGGGAGACATTTTTGACCTGCCATTTGACAAAGAGAGCTTCGACCATATATTCATCTGCTTCGTACTAGAGCACCTCAGTGAGCCGGAAAAGGCCCTTTTAAATCTGAGGGATTTGCTCAAACCAGACGGCACGATAACGGTTATCGAAGGTGACCATGGTTCGGCGTACTACCATCCCGCCAGCGAGCACGCCCAGCGCAACATACAGTGCCTCATCGATATACAGGCACGTATGGGGGGTGATTCGCTCATCGGGCGGCGTCTTTATCCGCTATTAGTCGATGTTGGCTTCAAAAACGTAACCGTTTCGCCTAGGTTCATCTATGCCGATGCCAGCAGGCCACATATGGTTGAGGGATTTACCAGAAACACCTTCAACGCTATGGTGGAAGGTGTAAGAGGACAGGCGCTGAAACTTGGGCTAATCAACGGAGAGGACTGGGATAAGGGTATTCGCGACCTATGCCGTACCGCTGATGATGATGGCACGTTCTGTTACACGTTTTTCAAAGCTATAGCAAGTAAATAGGGGGCTAAAATGGTTAACAAAGGGTGAACTAGTGTAAAATTATGGTAGCCGTTTTAGTCAAAGCAACTCGGTAAGCTTTTTAATAACAAAGTCGGCGTCCTTTTTTCTTGTCTCCAGCTTCTCCGGCCATATCTGCTCAACATCGCCGGTAATCATCACCGTGGTCATGTCAAGCGATCTGGCACCTTTCAGCTCATCCGAGCCTCCATCGCCAACGTATACGCAGTCACCCGCTGATACATCAAGCTGACTTAAACATGCTTCATATATCTCGCGTTCAGGTTTGACGTAGCCGACTTTGCAGGAGAAAACGGTGCTGTCGAAGAGATAGGCGACTGGAGATTCATCCCAGGCGGCAACCTCGGTAACATCGGCGTTGCTTATGAGAGCAACCTTCTTACCTCTTGCCTTAAGCTCTTTTAACACATTTACATTCTCAACTGGTATTTCTCTCATAGCGCTGGCAAACCTGTTGATGCGGTTTACAACGGCTGCCTTTATCAGATCATCGGGGATAGACGGATCGATAGCGTGAGCCATCTTCTCAATAAAAACGAAGGGGTCTTTCCACTGGCCAGCAAGCCTCTGGCGCGATTTTTCCAGTAACTGCTCGTTCCACGCCTCGCGGTTTATGCCAAGCATTGTGGATGTTAACGGGCCACCGGGTTGAGACTCGCTAAAGGGGTCCCTGCTACCTGCAGATAACGTTGATGACCATATTCCCGACCAAGTAGACTCGAGTGAGGTGAGTGTGTGGAATAGATCGAAAATGACAACTGGTTTTGAGGATACGGCATCTCTGACGGTGTCTTTTGCCATACTAGATTATGCCCTTGGTGCTGGGAGTCACACCTTCTATACGTCTGTCTATCTGGGTGGCCTCATCCAGCGCGCGGCCCAGCGCCTTGAAAACTGCCTCCACCCGGTGATGAATGTCCTGCCCGTACATAACTATAACATGCAAATTCATCTTTGCCTCGTTGGCAAAGGACTCAAGAAAATGCTTGATAAGGTCTATTTTTATCTCGCCCACCTTTGTATCACCTGGGACAGTCGAAAAAGCCCCCTCGATAACGGGATATCCCCTACCGCTTATATCCAGCGCCACCATAGCCAGTGCCTCATCCATGGGCACAATTGCATGTGCCATACGTACTATGCCACGCCTTTCGCCCAGTGCTTTATCGAAAGCCTGACCCAGAACAATGGCCACGTCCTCAACGGTGTGATGCTCATCAACGTGGAGGTCGCCCTCAGCCTTCAACATTATGTCAAACCGACCATGGCGGCTGATATGGTCCACCAGGTGGTCCAGCATACCTATTCCGGTATTTATCTGGTTCTTGCCGGTTCCATCGATATCCACATGGACACTTACCTTGACCTCTTTAGTTTTCCTGGTTACCTCCGCCGTCCTTTTAGCCATTGCTCTTCCCTCCTATTCGCTGCAACGCCTCAATCAAAGCATCGGTGTGCTCCGATTTGCCAACGCTGATGCGGATCATATCGGCAAGCAGCGGCGTATCGAAATAGCGCACGAATATGCCTCCGCTTTCAAGCATTTCCTTTATTTCCTTGGCCTTACCTTTGGGCGCATGGCATAGAATGAAATTGGCTTCGGACGGGATGGGCTTCAGTATCCCCTGCTCGTCCAGCTTATCATACAACCTCTGCCTCTCATTGATTATCGCCTTAACAGTGCCCAGCATATAATCAATGTCGGCCAGCGATTCCCTTACCGCAATCTGCGCTGCCACATTAACGTTGTACGGCGGTTTGATCTTGTTCATGTATTTGATGGCATTTCTGTGAAAAACACCGTAGCCCACCCGCAGTCCGGCAAGACCGGCCCATTTGCTGAACGTGCGCAGCACTATCAGGTTCTCATACTTTCTGACAAGCGATACTACGCTGACACCATGGAACTCAAAATAGGCCTCATCAACCACCACCACTATCCCCAGATTGAGTAGTTCTACAATATCTTTTTCCGGCGTTGCATTGCCCGTTGGGTTGTTCGGGGAGGCAATGAATATCACCTTTGTATGTTTCCCTACGGCATCCTTTACAGCAGTAACATCAACGGCGTAAGCAGCATCACGAGACACCTCTACAAGCTTACCGTTGTTGACCGCAGTACAGTACGGGTACATACCAAAGGTGGGCACACAGTTGATCACCTCATCGTCCGGCTCAAGATAAAGGCGTAGTATCAGGTCTATCAACTCGTCGCTGCCGCTGCCCATGACTACACTTTCGCTATTAACACCAACATACCTCTCCAGCAGATTGCGCATCATCAAATGCGATGAATCGGGATATATATGATATATGTTGTATTCGGCTATAGCGCGCTTAACCCTGGGCGAGCAACCATATGGATTCTCGTTGCCGTCCAGCTTTATCAGCTTATCAACT
>DAOUZV010000016.1 GCA_030665485.1 Chloroflexota bacterium
GATAACGCACTGCCCAACGACGCACTCAATACTTCCTCTAGCGAGGCAACTTGAGACATTATTTCGTTAACCAACTTCGACAGTTCATCATCGGCACGTTTTTCCCCTTTTTCCTTCTCAAGCTCAAGGTGCCTTAGCTGCTCCTCGAGGTGCAGTCTGATTTCATCCATCTTGCTTTCAATGGCATTGTTCTTACGATCAGCACCTGTTTCGATTTCCCGTATCAAATCGGTGCGTGCCTCTTCATCCACGCTGGTTATGATAAATCTGGCGAAGTAAATCACCTGCTCCAGATTGCGTGGAGAAAGGTCTAAAAGAAGCGCCAGCCTGCTGGGCGTGCCCTTAACGAACCAGATATGGCTTACGGGACAGGCCAGTTCGACATGGCCCATGCGCTCACGCCTGACCTTGGACCTGGCAACCTCTACTCCGCACTTGTCGCATATAATACCCTTGTATCTTATGCGTTTATACTTTCCGCAATAGCACTCAAAGTCTTTTGTGGGCCCGAATATCTTTTCACAGAAAAGCCCGTCCTTTTCGGGTTTGAGTGTGCGATAGTTAATAGTTTCTGGCTTGGTTACCTCACCATAGGACCAGCTTCTGATCTGCTCCGGTGAAGCCAGGGCAATGCGAATAGCATTGAAATCATTAAATTCCAGCATTACTGTTCTCCTCAGATCCTTCCTCAATAAGGTTCATTTTTTCATCAGCCTCGTTTAATACTTCAACTGCCAAGCCCAGACTTCTTAGCTCCGAAACCAGAACCTTAAACGACTCCGGAACACCAGGATCCAGTATATCTTCACCCTTCAAAATAGATTCATAGGCCTTGACACGCCCAACGACATCATCGGACTTGACGGTGAGCATTTCCTGAAGATTATGAGCAGCACCATATGCCTCAAGCGCCCAGACTTCCATCTCCCCAAAACGCTGTCCGCCAAACTGCGCTTTGCCGCCCAGTGGCTGCTGCGTTATGAGAGAGTAGGGACCGGTTGCTCTGGCATGGATTTTGTCCTCGACCAGGTGAATAAGTTTCATCATATAGATATAGCCCACAGTAATCGGCTGATCAAATTGTTCACCAGTACGACCATCGTACAAAAGCGTTTTACCAGTAGTGGGGGGAACCAATCTTCTCTTATCATAGAGTTTTTTGAGCTCTTTTTGTATACCATCGGTATCAAGACGGTAAGCAGGCACACCCAGATGGGTAAGCCATAATTTGATACAAGCTTCTTTAGGCTCATAAACCTTGCTTTCATCAAATACTATATCGTAGTCGTACCCTTGTTCCGCCAGCCATTCTCGAACTCTGGCCTTGTCGTATGGACCACCTTCCGGGTCAACCGCTCCGGCATTCTCTACAATCCAAGAACGGCCGAGCTCAGCCTCAATTACTTCATCCTTCCCACTGTCAAAAATGGGAGACAGGGCATCGAATCCAAGCACATGTGCAGCCCATCCCAAATGGGTCTCAAGCACCTGGCCTAAGTTCATACGTGAAGGTATGCCGATGGGATTAAGCACCACCTCAAGAGGCCTGCCATCAGGCAGAAATGGCATATCTTCAACGGGGAGTATGCGGCCAATAACTCCCTTGTTGCCATGACGGCCTGCAAGCTTGTCGCCAGCGCTTACCTTTCTTTTTTGAGCCACACAAACCCTTACCATTTGGTTGACACCAGGCGGCTGTTCGCCACTGCCATCCTGAGGAAAGGCCTTAACGTCTATCACTTTGCCATACTCGCCGTGCGGCACTCGCAGTGAAGTGTCCTTTACCTCCCTGGCCTTTTCACCAAAAATGGCGCGAAGCAGCTTTTCCTCAGCGCTGAGTTCTGTTTCCCCTTTGGGGGTAATCTTGCCGACAAGAATGTCGCCGGGACCAACTTCGGCACCCAGGCGTATAATTCCCCTCTCATCTAAATCTTTGAGGCTTTCCTCGCCAATGTTGGGAATATCTCTTGTTATCTCCTCAGGGCCCAACTTGGTTGAACGAGCCTCAACCTCGTGCTTTTCAATATGAATAGAGGTGAATTTATCATTTTTAACCAAACTCTCACTAAGCACAATAGCGTCCTCGTAGTTATATCCCTCCCAGCTCATGAACGCGCAAAGTACATTATGACCCAAAGCCAGCTCTCCCTCATCTGTAGAAGAACTATCCGCCACTACCTGCCCTTGGCGCACCTTATCTCCTCTGCTGATGATAGGGCGCTGATTGATGCAGGTTCCCTGATTGGATCGATCGAACTTCCTCAACGGATAATACTCGGCCTCACCATCTTTCCTTTTTATAGCAATCGTCGTTGCCGTTACCGACGTCACCTAGCCATCGCTCTTAGCAAACAACACCTGGCCACTATCAAAGGCCGCCTGTTTTTCCATGCCGGTCGCCACTAATGGAGCTTCCGGGAGCAACAGGGGAACCGCCTGACGTTGCATATTCGAACCCATAAGAGCGCGGTTTGCGTCATCATGCTCCAGAAAAGGTATCAGTGAAGCCGCCACACTGACGATCTGCTTGGGCGATACATCCATGAAATCTATCCTCTCAGGAAGTTCCATGAAGTACTGATCACCAGACCTGGCCTCCACCCTCTCTTCGAGGAAATGCTGATTATCATCGAGTATGGCATTGGCCTGCGCCACGATGGAATCCTCTTCCTCATCGGCAGAAAGGTATTCTACGTTGCTGGAAACGAATGGCACCACAGCTATGTTTTTAAGTGGCAGTTCAGCGATCTTTATGGCAATTGCTTCGGTTACCTCAGTGCTGGCCGGCACCACGACTTTATCTTTACCATCAACTATATCGTTTCTCACAATCTTGCCAACCAGATTCTGCTGTTTGTTCTTAACCGACTTGATTACCTTGCGATAAGGCGTTTCTATTAGACCGTACTGGTTGATACGGCCATATGTTGCCAGAGAGCCAATAAGGCCAATGTTCGGTCCCTCAGGCGTCTCGATAGGGCAAATGCGGCCATAGTGGGAATGGTGAACATCGCGAACGTCGAATCCGGCGCGCTCGCGGGATAATCCACCAGGCCCCAGAGCGGACAGCCTGCGCTTATGAGTCAGTTCGGCCAGAGGGTTGGTCTGATCCATAAACTGAGAAAGCTGCGAGCTTCCAAAAAACTCTTTAAGCGTAACGGACACGGGACGAATATTTATAAGATCGCTGGGCGTAACCGATTCGATTTCGGTGATGCTCATTCGCTCTTTCACTACGCGCTCCATACGCAAAAACCCTACTCGGAGCTGATTTTGCACCAACTCACCCACTGTGCGCACTCGACGATTGCCCAGGTGATCAATATCATCAGGCTTTTCAACTCCGTTGTTCACTTTGACTATATAGCGTGCTACACCAGCCAGGTCCTCTATGGTCAAGGTTCTTGTATCGAGTGGCACATTGAGCCCCAAATGCTTGTTGAGCTTATATCTGCCAACCTTGCCAAGATCATAGCGGCGGGGATCAAAAAACAGTGATTTTAAAAACGACTTGGCATTGTCCAGAGTCGATGGATCGCTGGGCCTTAGCCTCCTATGGAAATCAACCAAGGCTTCATCTTCGCTTCTGACCAAAGGCTCTTTCTCCATAGTAGTTTTTATATATTGGTGATCGGGATTGGTATCCACCCCCTTAAACAGTCCCAAAAGCTGATCATCGGTGCCATAGCCAATGCAACGAACCAATGTCGTGATGGGTATCTTACGCTTTCGATCGACCTTCACCGAGATAACATTCTTACTGCTGGTCTCAAACTCAAGCCATGCACCGCGATTGGGCACCATCTTGGCAAAGCATAAATCCCGTCCCGATGCCATATCCTCCTCGATAGTGAAATACACGCCCGGCGATCGGATCAACTGACTTACAACAACCCTCTCAGCTCCATTAATAATAAAGGTGCCGTTATCGGTCATATTGGGAAAATCGCCCATGAACAGATCCTGTTCTTTCCATTCACCGGTATCCTTCACCAGTAGCCACGCCGTAACGTGAAGCGGCGAGGAATAGGTTAGATCGCGATCACGGCACTCTTCCTCACTATGCTTTGGCGGAAAAAAGGTATACCTTGGCTCATTAAAATCAGGGCCTTCATTGGGATTAAGGAATGTAAGCTCCAGCCTACTACCGGTAAAATCCTTAATAGGAGAAACCTCGGTAAGCAGCTCTTTTAGCCCTTCGCTTTGAAACCAGCTATAAGAATCCATTTGAGTTTGGATGAGATTTGGCACTGGTAAAATTTCAGGTAGGTTTGCATAGGACTTTCTGTTTTTGTAATCCACAGATCTACTGAGAGTCATAGAGGTTGCTCCTTAATAAGTAATAACCCCCGCAATGCGCTCGAAGGGGAATGGGCGCACCTAGGGGGCGGGTTTTCTTCTGTGGGGCGTCTGTTGAAGGTAATAGGCTAACATTAATCAAAAAAACATTTTACCACTGTTGTATATAATTGTCAATGGTTTTTACATAAATACGTTGAAATTGGAGTTTTTTTCTTGCAGGCAGTATTCCAAATAATAGACACAGATGTTATATTTGAAAGGGAGTTTCTATGGTCCTGACTTGGAAAGACAGGCTTAAAATAAGGCTGAAAATGATGCACAGCATAAAGCTGCTGCTATGGGACAGATGTAAGTGGGACTGGTGCAGCGCCTGCAGAAATCCGGGTCGGCCCAACGCCATCTGGTGTCCTGAATACGAAAAACGCGGTAAGTAAGCTACTTGCCCTTAAACTCCGGCTTCCTCTTCTCTGCAAATGCTCTGGGTCCTTCTTTGGCGTCATTCGTCTTGCGCAACAGCCCAAACAGTTCTTCCTCCAAACACAATCCATCATCGAACGATGAAGACAGCCCCTTCCACATGGCCTTTTTGGTAGATCTGACCGCAAGCGGCCCTAACCGGCAGATTTGCTTAGCCCAATCAAGTGCTGTATTCATAAGTTCAGACGATGAAACGACTGCATTGACCAAGCCCATCTGACATGCTTCTTTGGCATCCACAACCCTGGCCATAAGCAACATCTCAGCCGCTTTGGTTGGCGATATTAAACGCGGCAGACGTTGTGTGCCACCCCAGCCTGGCATCAGTCCCCACTTTGTTTCGGGCACGCCCAGTTTGGCGTTTTCCGAGGCAATTCTGAGATCGCATGCCAAGGCTATCTCAAGACCACCACCTAATGCCACGCCGTTAACAGCCGCTATGACCGGTTTAAATATCTCAAGGCCGCGGGTGATCATAGACGGGAACGTTTTTGGCACTTCCTCTTTAAGGTCAAATCCGGCGGAAAACGCCTTGTCGCCAGCACCGGTTATTATCAGTACCCAGTCATCCTCATCGTCGCGGAAATTTATCAGCGCTCTGCTGAATTGATGCAGCAATTCATTATTGAAAGAGTTAAGCGCCTCAGGACGATCCAGTGTAATAACTGCAATTTTATCTTTCTTCTCATACGTAAGTACCATAGATAAACACCCTCCTAATAACCATGAGCCAAACGCTCGATAAGCAAATCGGGTAGGTTATGTTTGGTCATCTTTGCCTGAGTTTTAAAGACGTCATAATTAATGCGATGAAGACTCGCTGTGCCAGCATCACTATCGTATATCATGTAGCTTGCCTTGGGGTTTCCATCGCGTGGCTGGCCGACTCCGCCCGGATTCAATATCAGGCGCTGCTCGGCAAGCTTAAACGAATAACCATCTGATAGTTCAATCGAATGACATTCATCCAAAGACTCATTATAAGCGTATATCTGTGGAACATGACTGTGGCCCACCAGGCAATAATTCGTATCAAAATAAGCGAAGTTTTGTTTGGCAACATCGGTAGAAAGCACGTACTCCCATAATGGTTTGTGTGGACTGCCATGCACTAATGTGAAATCATTTTGAGACACCACTTCCGGGAGATTGCTAAGGAAATCTACATCATCCAAACTCAACTGCTTTGACGTCCACAAACAGGCCTCAGCGGCAGCCAAATTAAACTCGGAAACATCCACCCTCTCTATGGAAGCCCAATCGTGATTCCCGGCAACACAAATATGATCGTGTCGCCTGAGCAGCTCAATGCAGGCGCATGGATCGGGGCCATAGCCGACAATATCGCCAAGGCACCATATCTGATCAAACCCGCCCATAGCTTCTGCATCAGTGATAACGGCTCTAAATGCTTCAAGATTGCTGTGGATATCACCTAAAATCGCATATAGCATATCTTTACGCGAACTATATCAGATTTACTCGTAATTGACTAGGCAGTTGTGAGATGAAATCGAAGAGGGTATAATCGCATTCATGAAGGTATCAGAGTTGGGCGAGTTCGGACTGATAGAAATAATCTCTAAGCTGGTTGGCTCATCAGCCAACGAAAGGATAATACTGGGCATTGGAGATGACGCCACCGCATGGAAAAATGACGCTGCTGTTGAACTTGCCACAATCGATATGCTTGTTGAAAACGTACATTTCACACTGAATACCATTACTTATCACGAGCTTGGATGGAAATCGCTGGCCGTCAATGTGAGCGATATCGCAGCTATGGGTGGAGTACCGCTATACGTACTGATATCTCTGGGGCTTCCCGGCAACTCAGAAGTTGATGATATCAAGAAGCTATACCAGGGAATGATCGAGTTAGCAAACACATACGATATAACCATCGCTGGCGGCGATGTAGTAAAAGCGCCACAGCTCACCTTAAGCATTTCGGTTACAGGCAAGGCGATTGGCAATTCAATACTAACGCGGTCTGCCGCACAGCCTGGAGATCAGATTGCCGTAACGGGGTATCTGGGCACATCGGCGGCGGGGCTCAAGATGCTAATCGAAAAGCTCATTTTTGAAGAAGGAACGGCATTCTTACTACGAAAGGCGCACCAACAGCCACAACCACGTGTAGCAGAGGGGCAAACGCTCGTGAAAAGCGGCGTGAAGGCGGCCATCGATCTGAGCGACGGGCTAAGCAGTGACCTTGGCCATATATGCCGTATGAGCAACGTTGGAGCCAATATCAATATAAATGAAATGCCTATACATCCTGTTGTCAAAGATAATTTCAAGGAGAATGCGATTGAACTGGCGCTATGCGGAGGCGAGGACTACGAACTGCTGTTTACCGCAAAGCCGGATATAATCAATAAAGTAAAGAAACTAATGACAACGCCGATAACGATAATCGGAGATATTACCAGCGAGCACGCTGGTAAAGTGATACTGCTGGATGAAAAAGAAACCACGATTAATCTAAATAAAGAAGGCTGGGATCACTTTTCAAGATAGTATGGAAATCATCAGCGGTAGCCCGGAGCAGACGCGGCAGATAGGCAAAAAGCTGGGCCAGTTGGCAAAGGCTGGCGATGTAATACTGCTTGCAGGCGATCTGGGTGCGGGCAAGACATGTTTAACGCAGGGCATCGCCTGGGGACTGGATATCGACGAGTTTACCGCCAGCCCGTCGTTTACCATAATGAGGGAGCATTATGGCAGGTTGCCCCTATATCATGTTGATTTCTATCGTCTAGACAGTATTGACGATATTTATGATTTAGGGATTGACGACTACCTATTCAGTAAGGGTTTGTGCGTAATAGAATGGGCAGAAAAGGGCATGGAGTTAATGCCAGAGGAACGTCTGCTTATAGAAATAGAGTATGTATCGGAGAACAAGCGTAAGCTGGATTTGAAAGCAAGTGGCAAGCGCTACAATGGAATGCTAAACGATTTAAAGGTATAACAAATGGAAATATCGATAGATACATCCAACGAAACAGCGAGCATAGCACTGTCTGACAGCGGATACGTTACCGCCGAACTGACCTGGCGCGCCGGACAGAACCACGGCACCGAGTTGCTGCCCAATATAGATCATCTGCTGGATAAAACAGACCGCAGCATGATCAAAGGCGTTATTGTAGCAATAGGCCCGGGCAGCTTCAACGGGCTGCGCGTGGGGCTGGCAACGGCCAAGGGACTGGCGCTTTCCTTTAACGCACCGTTGGTTGGTATAAGCACGCTTGAGGTTGAGGCCTACCAGCATGCTCTGCATTCCGAGCCCATCTGCCCCATCTTCAACGCCGGACGTGGGGAAATAGCGGCCGCGCTGTTTGCCAACAAAGACGGCAAATGGCAAAAGCTGATGGACGAGCACATTACCAAGATTGATGAGCTATGCGCCAAGCTGAAGAATAAGGCCATATTCTGCGGGCAGATAACCGAAGAGATAGCATCACAGCTTAAAGGTTATTTGGGAGAAAAAGCGATTATTGCTGAAGGTGTGCTGCTGCTACGCCGCGCCGGATATTTGGCAGAGCTTGGCGCAAAACGGCTGGCAAACGGCGAAGAAGATAACCCAGCCACACTACAGCCTTTGTACCTGAGGAAACCAGCCATCACCATGAAGAAGCAAAGTTAAGGCTTGTAAGTGTTTAGTCGCTCCTCAAACTCGGTCATAGTAAAACTATATTCCTGCGTGCCGTAGTTTTCCACCGCAAATGAGGCGCAGGCGCTGCCCATGATGGCACACTGCTCAATGCCCTTACCCTCAATCAAGCGCTTTATCAGACCAGCGCGGTAGGCATCACCGGCGCCGGTGGGATCGTTTACCTGCTTTGCTTTAATAGCGCAGACTGCAATTTCTCTATCCGGCATACATATTCTAGAACCTTGCTCGCCTCTGGTGGAGATTATCGTCTTTGCCCTTTTAAGTAGCTCGTCTACCTTCAAACCAGTCATGTTCACAACCAAGTCAAGCTCGTAGTCGTTGGTTATCAATATTTCAGCGCCGTCGATGGCATCGGCCAGGGCCTTGCCCTCCCACATGGGCAGGGACTGTCCGGGATCAAAGATAAACCTGATACCCTTTTCGCGGTATATTTTGGGGTAGGCGGTCATATCGTCTATATTGCCCGGTGAAACAATGGCTATACTGTTTTTAGCATCGATTTTATCGAAGTCGTACGGGGCTTGAAATTTCATAGCGCCAGGGTTGAACACGGTTATCTGATTGTCTGACTGGTCTGTAGTAATATAGGCTCCGGCGGTAAACTCGTCTTCGATGATGGTGATGCCGTCATTATCGATCTTGTTGGTTTTGAGCCACTCGAAGTATCTGGTGTAGTCACAGCCTATGGTGGCCAGAATAGTGGGTTTCTCGCCGAGAAGCGCTAGCGCATAGGCGATGTTACCTGCCGTACCGCCGAACTTTTCCCGAAGGCCATTAACCATAAAAGAAACGTTTAAAGTGTGAATCTTCTCGGGTAAAACGTGATCGGCGAAGCTGCCGGGGAAGTCCATTATTCTATCGTATGCCAGCGAGCCGGAAACGAGGATGTTCATGTGTGCTCCAATCACTTTTTCTAGTTGAAGGGTACACTCACCGTTTACGCCATGTCAAGCAGTTTCACCTTGACTGCTATATGAGAGGCCGATTATACTTTGCTACGTGAAACAGGTTAACGTATTCGTTACAACGAACATATCCAAGGAAAACCTTGGGCGCATCGCAAACGCCGATCCCGCAGTAAACCTGACATCGGTGGCAGCGCTGTGCAAGGGCGAGCGCAACGGCGATGCAAAGACTACTGCTAAGTTAGATGCGCTGCTGCCCCAGGCCGAGGTGGCATTTGGGCTGAAGTTTCCCGATAACATGATTGAGCGTGCACCTAACCTGAAGTGGATTCAGGTGTTTCTGGCCGGAATAGACGGATTTAAAGCAAAGGGGCTGCTCCCCGATAACATAGTGTTTACAAAGACGGCGGGGATTCAGGGAACCACCATGGCCGAAGCGATCATAGCGCGCATGCTGATGTTTGCCAAGCAAATGCCAACCTATTTTCAACAAAAGTTGGCCAAAACGTGGGAACGCGCCGAATCGATAACGCTGCACGGCAAAACGCTGGGGATAGTAGGACTGGGCAACGTTGGCAAGGAATTGGCGAGACTGGGCAAAGCCTTTGGCATGAGGGTAATAGCCAACCGCAGGTCTGCCAAAAAGGTAGGACTGGCGCGAAACGTCGATCTGCTACTGCCATCGAGCCACCTGCATCAGCTTCTTGCGGAAAGCGACTTTGTGGCACTGACGCTGCCGCTTACGCCCGATACACAGAAGATGATAGGAGCAAAAGAATTCGATGTGATGAAAAGCAGCGCTTATATCATCAATATATCGAGAGGCCAGATTATCGACGAGGAAGCACTAACAAAAGCGTTAGAGAGCAAGCAGATCGCAGGTGCAGGGCTGGACGTTTTCGCCGTTGAGCCGCTACCGCAGGAAAGCGTGCTGTGGAATATGCAGAGCGTTATCATCAGCCCCCATATTGCCGCTAGCATGGATGGATACCCGGAGCTGGCAACGGAACTTTTCTGCGAAAATCTGAGACGATATATCAGCGGTAAAAAACTGCTCAACGTGGTGGACAAAAAAACGGGATACTAGTTATAATCCAAGTCAGGAGAAAATTTTAATGGAACAGACTTTAGTTTTGATAAAACCGGATGGAATGCAGAGAGGACTGGCCGGAACCATAATTGATCGACTTGAGCGGCGCGGCCTCAAGATAGCGGGAATGAAGCTGATTCACATGGATGAGGCTCTGGCCAAAAGGCATTATGGCATACATGAAGGCAAGCCGTTCTTCAACGATCTGGTAAGCTACATAACCTCCAGCCCCATCATTGCCATGGTACTTGAGGGGCCGAACGCGGTTGAGGTGACACGCAAGACTATGGGTGAGACCAATGCCGGCAATGCAGCGCCGGGAACCATACGCGGCGACTACGCCATAACAATCGGACGCAACCTGGTACATGGATCGGATTCACCTGAAAACGCTGTGAATGAGATAAACCTGTTCTTCAAAAAAGAGGAGGTTATAAGCTACGGCAAAGATACCGATAAGTGGGTTATTGAATCCTAATTACGGGTTTGGCCTTTGACCACAACTGCTCAAGGTCGTAGTACTCCCTGGTATCGGGGTCAAACACGTGGACTATAACATCGGAGTAATCGAGCAGCACCCAGCCTGATTCCGCCTTGCCTTCACGGTGATGCACATCAACACCGGCATCACCTAGAACCTTGTCTATCTCTTTGACGATGGCATTAATCTGGCGCTGACTCTTCGCGCTACATATTACAAAGTAATCTGCAAAAGAACTTGCATTGCTTATATCCAGCATTAGCACATCAGCGGCTAACTTATCTGATGCTACATCAACAATCTTTTTTGCTATATCAACCGGTTCCAGAGATAGCCCCCCTTATACTTGACCGAATATCAAATCCAGAAAATGGTGCAGTATTTTCGCAGTAGCTCCCCAAATGGTATTACCATCATACTCATAGATATAGGAATCCACAAGCTCACCGTCGAAATCTATCTTACCCTGCTCAGCAGAATGCTCCTCAAGTAGTGCTTTTACCGGAACCTCGATAACTTTTTCTACCTCAAAGGAACTGAGTTTGAAGTTATACGGATAAGGAATTTCGCCGACCAGAGTGGTGACGATAAAATTGGAGGTGGTAATAAAATCGTCCAACTCACCCAGTATCTCTATGTCCTTGGAGGAAACGCCCAGTTCCTCGCAAACCTCCCGGAGCATGGTCCGCTTTATACTGCCATGATCCTGCTCCTCGTACTCACCACCGGGGAACGATATCTCACCTTTATGATTTTGGACCTTCGTGGTACGTTTGGTAAACAATATATGGCAAATATTATCTTTATCAAAAAGCGGTAGCAGAACACCTGCTGATTTGAGGCGCGAATCCTTGAGCGCCCTCTTTTCGTATCCAGCCAGTATCTTTTTAATCTTTTCCTTGGTAGACAAGTTAATTAATCCTAACTATCTTCTTTTAACTCATACCATAGTTGATGCACATCAGATTTAGTTTGCTCAATGCTGCGGCTGGTGTCTATTACACGGTCTGCATGCTTGATGCGCTCTTCGTTGGACATCTGCGATTTTACACGCCTTGCGGCATCCTGTTCGCTAAAGCCACTTCTTTCGGAAAAGCGTCTGGCGGCCACGTCTTCCGGCACTGCCGTAACCCAAATCTGATCAACGAGATCATCCCAGCCTGCCTCAACAAAAACCGGCGCTTCGACAATAACAACATTGGCCCCCTGCCCTGCATACTGTTCGATTTCCTTTTCCACGCTTTTACGAATTATTGGGTGCATTATATTGTTGAGTTTATGTAAAGCAACAGCATCTTCGAAAACTACCTGACTCAACTTAGCTCGATCGATTTCGTCATCTGTACCAAGAATATCTTTTCCGAAAGCGGCTACGACTTTGTCACAGCCCTCGGTATGAGGCTTGTAGCAATCATGCCCTACTTTATCGGCATCGATGACGTAAGCTCCCAATTCCTGAAGCATTCCAGCAACGGTGCTTTTGCCGCTTAAGATTCCACCTGTAAGTCCAATTACAATCATACCTGCTTAAACCCCAATAACACTGTGTCAATTCTACAACCCTTATCAAAGCAGCGTCAACGCTTAGATTCATCTTTCTATCAGCTTGACCGCCTCTATACACCTTGGTAGAATTAAACGAACATGACACAAAAACAGCTAGCTAAAGCCTATGATCCAAAGCAGACAGAATCCAAGTGGTACAAATTCTGGATGGATAATGGCTATTTTACTCCTAAAATAGACCCTAGCAAAAAACCATTCGTTATAATCATGCCTCCCCCCAACATAACCGGTGAGCTCCACCAGGGACACGCGCTTGTGGCCGCAATTCAAGACACCATGACTCGCTGGCACCGCATGAAGGGTGAGCCCACGTTGTGGCTGCCGGGAGTGGATCACGCCAGCATTGCCACGCAGTTTGTAGTGCAAAAAGCCCTTATTGAGGAGGGCACATCACGCGAGGAATTAGGAAAAGAGAAA
>DAOUZV010000164.1 GCA_030665485.1 Chloroflexota bacterium
TGCAATATCCAGCACCGTCTCGCGCATATCTATGCGGGCCGATATGTTATCAATGAATGGCACTATAAACTTCAGCCCCGGGTCCAGCGTCTCCTTGTACCTGCCAAAGCGCTCAATGATAACCTTTTCCGCCTGATGCACCACGGTTATCGACTTTGCCAGCGCCACAACCGCCAGTAAAACTAGCACAATAGGAATTACAATAGCTGCTGCATTCATATTAATTACCTCCTTCAACTTTTTTAACGGTAAGGGTAACTCCGCTTACACTAACGATTTCCACTTCCTCACCCTCGGCGATATCTCCATCGGCACGGGCGTGCCATTCCTCGTAACCCACTTTTACCTGACCCTCTTCATATTGGGTTATCGCTTTTTTCACCAGTACCTTCTGTCCGATGATGGCGTCTACATTGGTTTTTTCCCCTTTATGCGCCAGCCACCTGCGGTGAATGTAGGCACGCCCCACCGCAATGTAAATCGCCAGCAGCACAACTACTAACACCACCGTGGCTATCCAGCTGTGGAATGGCCACGTGACCAGCCCGCCTACGGCAAACGCCGAGCCGATAATGATGAGATCGAACTCCATCTCCAGACCGGCCATCTCCAGTATGATCAGAATCAGCCCCATTCCGGCAAATATGGGTCCCATCCAAGCATCCGCAAATTCCATGACCCACCTCCTTGCAATGACAGCTTACATGTAAGCTTTATCATTTTCCGCCTAATGATACATCGAGGGTACTATAACGTCAAATGTCATCCACGATCAAAACCTAAAAATCGAGCCGGAATAAACCTCAAGATACGTCTTTCAGCCACCGTCAGGTTAACAAAATTTTCTCAATATTGCCGATAAAGTTGGCCCTTAGTAATTAAAGGCGATAAAAAAGCCCGATGATAATCATCGAGCCTTTTTACATTTTTGCGACCGGCTGATTCTTTACATGCCGACTATCACGCCAGCGATTAATAGACCGAGCAGGCCTCCGAATATAGCCCCGGACCAGGGCGTTCTGGTAGCTCCTCAGGTGGGGCTTGCGCACTCTTCCTGCGAGCGCTTGTTCATATAGCCCAAACCGATACCAAGACCAATGCCAATTAATGTTCCTATTACGTATATAGCAATGTTCATAACTAGATAACCTTCATGCTGATAGCGTCAAATGGACAGGCCTTAACGCAGTCGCTGCAGGCCTTGCACATGGAAGCATGCGTCATCGGCGGCTCATATGGCTCGAGCTGCTTCATCAGCTTCTTCTCACACGCCTTAGCAGCCAAGCACACGCCGTTCTCGCACTGCTCCGGCTGGCATTTATTGAAGTCCACCATTGCTATCTTGCTGGCCATTTTTACCTCTGTCTAAACTATGTAAAGCGAACCGCTTTACCAGGACGGCCCTCAGGTGTGCCTCGCTGGACCACAGGAATCGTCGGATCTTGCGCCAAACAATGAAGCAAAATTAAACACCCGCTGCGTGTTTTGTGACTTGCATTTGGGACAAACGCCCTTGGTTTCGTATTCCTCGATTTTCTTGACCTCGTCGAATTTTTCTCCACAATCTTTACACTTGTATTCATACGTAGGCATAACAATTACCTCCCAAAACCTTTTATTAACTCGATATAAGCTGCGCTAGGTTCATCTGCTTTCCCAGTTGCTCAGCGTGTATCTGCTTAAGCAATCCAATCGCCTCTGAGATGCGTTCGTCGGACAGCGAATAGTACGCTATGGCTCCATCGCGCCTTCTGCTAACCAACCCACGCTCCCTCATCAAGGCCAGGTGCTTGGATACGTTGGGCTGCTTCAGCCCCAACCGTTCAGTAAGCTCGCCCACCGAAAGCTCACCCTTTGCCAGCTCGTTGATTATGAGCAGCCGATTTGCATCGGCCAGGGTCTTGCAGAACTCTGCATGCAGCCTGTATATCGCAGCTTTTTCCAATTCGTCCAATTTAAACTCCCTATGAACATATTACCATATGATCATATATGAATTATAAAGGGTATCAGATTGACTGTCAAGGGACTTTAGTCTCTTTTTGGCGGGGCAGACTCTAAGATGGTACCAAGCCTTTCCATAAAACCACCCAGATCAAACGACTTGGCAAAATCCTCTATATGGCACATTTACAAGATCTCTTTGGGGATTTCGTCATGGGAGAGTGGATAAGGACTATAGTTCTTTTTCGGCACGGTGTTTTGTGGCGCCGTCGCCGGATGTGGTAACGGGCTGCGAAACATTGTAGCCCAGCCGTGATGCGATACCGGCCATGGGCAGCCGTATCTCGCCGGAAATTTTCCTGGCCCCCATCTTCTTGGCTTTGGACATCGCCTTGGCATAGAGATTTCTCGCTACACTGGCTTTTCCCTGCATCTGGGGCGCCACCACGAACTGGCTCAACTGTGCCGTCTTGCCATCAAGCGTAATCCTTATGTAGCCGATAACCTCTTTCTCAAAAATGGCCACCAGGTGAGTGCTCGTGCCCTCCTTGTTATCGACTAACTGATCCATATTGGCGCTGGAGGGATGGGAGAAAACGTTATGCCGCAGCGATACCGCCGGCTGGTAATACGGGGAGTTGCGCAATATGAAGTGATACTCAATCTGTTCAGCAGCCATCAATTACACCTTATCTATATCGTTTAAAAGGCAATCTGATTTAACATACGTACCCGCAAGTTTCCATTGTAGAACCCTGTAGCAGTTCGTTAGACCCAAAGTGCTCACTTTCCCTAACTCTACCATAACCAAGCAATAGGCCTACATAGCACTTTAATAATATCGGGTCGTTTTGTCAATGCTGATATACAGGCGATTTATTGCTGGCAACCGCTAGCTACGCGATGGACAGCGTACCAATTTCTAAATTGACTGCCTAATAGTAGCCGCATCTGCTATAATCACAAACAACTCGATACAAAACAACCATACCTGCGGAGGCGTATAAGTGGTAATCTCTATAGATAAAGGAGTGCCCGTCTACCTCAAGGACTGCAAAAAGCCCT
>DAOUZV010000108.1 GCA_030665485.1 Chloroflexota bacterium
ATTGCAGTGGCGCCGGTTCTCTGGACATACTTGAGGCGGCATTCATTACCGGCGCCCAGGTAGGCGCCATACACCCGTTGCAGAGCTTTGCCAACGTTGAGCAGGCGATTAAGAACATTCCAGGGTCAACGTTCGCCATCGAAGGAGACGGTCCCATTGTTAACCTGCTCAAAGAGATCGCCACAGCGCTGGACGGCAAGGCCATAGAGCTTGGATCCGGAAACAAAGTGCTTTATCACGCAGCGGCGGTAATGGCCTGCAACTACTTTGTGACACTGATGAAGCTCTCCACCGATATTTGGCAGGGGTTTGGCGTTGATTCCAACGAAGCAATACAGGCGCTGTCGCCTCTGGTTCAGGGCACCGTCAACAACCTAATTAACGTGGGGCTTCCCAACTGTCTAACAGGGCCCATTGCCCGAGGCGATGTGGGTACCATTCAAAAACACCTGGAGGCATTCAAAGAAAAAATGCCGCAACTGTTAAAAATGTACTGTGAGCTTGGCCTGCAGACCATCCCCATTGGTCTTGCCAAAGGTACTTTAAGCAATGGAAAAGCTAAGGAACTTAATAAAATCCTGGAGGGTAAGTAAAATGAGGATTATGCTCAAGAGTAAGATTCACCGGGCCACCGTTACCCAGGCCGACATCAACTATGAGGGCAGCATCACCATCGATAAGGAGCTGATGGAAGCAGCTGATATCCTGCCCTATGAGAAGGTACATGTGCTGGACATCGACAACGGTTCCAGGCTTGAGACCTATGCCATTGAGGGCGAGGCGGGTTCCGGCGTTATCTGCATGAACGGGGCCGCCGCCAGGCTGGTCTATCCCGGAGACAAGGTAATCATCCTCACCTATCATGATGTGCCGGAAGAGGAGGTCCGTAAAAACCACCCCATAGTAGTAAATGTTGATGCCAAGAACGTCAGGGCCAACCACATACTGGAAGACCTGGCCCTGTAAAACACAAAGGGGGACAAAAATGCGCGTTACCATCGGCAAGATCAAGGAAATGAAACAAAAGGGTGAGAAAATCACCATGCTCACCGCCTACGACTACGCCACCGCAAAGCTGATAGACGATGCAGGCATACCGCTGATTCTGGTTGGTGACAGTCTGGGCATGGTTATGCTGGGCTACGAATCGACGATTCCGGTAACCATGGACGTGATGATTCACCACACCGCAGCAGTGGTACGCGGCGCAAAAACCGCCCTCATCGTGGGCGACATGCCCTTTATGGGCTATCACTTGAGCATTGAACAGGCCCTCAAAAATGCGGGGCGCTTCATACAGGAAGCTGGCTGCCAGACGGTCAAACTGGAGGGCGGACAGCAAATGGCCCCTACGATTCAGAAAATCGTTGAGTGCGGCATCCCTGTTATGGGACACATCGGACTTACCCCCCAATCGATAAACCAGCTCGGCGGCTACAAGGCAGTGGGCAAAACGCCAGAAACCGCCGTTAAACTCATGAAAGACGCTGTGGCACTGGAAGCGGCCGGAGCATACGCCATCGTTCTGGAAACTGTACCGGCGCCTCTTGCCAAAAAGATCAGCGAGCGGATAAGCATACCCACTATCGGCATCGGCGCCGGAGTTGATTGCGACGGCCAGGTGCAGGTGATAAGCGATCTGCTGGGCATGTACACCGAGTTCGTGCCCAAGCACGCCAAGCAATACGCCAAGCTGGGCGAAACCATTAAAACAGCAACCGCAAACTACATCGCGGAGGTTAGATCAGGACGGTTCCCCACGGACAAACAGAGCATTGCCATGGATGAGAGCATCCTGAAAGACATATAAAACACATGCAAGTTATAAACAGCGTAAAGGAAATGAAGCAGGTACGGCAGAAGCTCACCGGTACGGTGGGCTTCGTTCCGACCATGGGCTTTTTGCACGAAGGGCATCTCACACTGGTGCGGCGCGCCAAGCGGAAAAACGATGTCGCCGTGGTGAGCATCTTCGTTAATCCCACGCAGTTCGGCCCCGGCGAGGATTTACAGCAATACCCGCGCGATACCGAGCGCGATCTTGCGCTGCTTGAAAAAGAGGGCGTCGATATCGTCTTCATGCCCACGCCAAATGATATGTATCCGGACAGCTACAATACCTGGGTGGAGACGTCCGGTATAACCAAAAGGCTGGAGGGTAAAAAACGACCCGGCCATTTCAGAGGTGTTACTACCATCGTAAACAAGCTGCTGAACATCGTACTGCCGCACAAAGCCTATTTTGGACAAAAAGATGCGCAGCAGTTGCGCGTCATCCAGAAGATGGTTGCCGACCTCAATATGCACGTTAGGATCGTAACCGTGACCACAGTGCGCGAAAAAGACGGCCTGGCCATGAGCAGCCGCAATATATACTTGAACGACGAGGAGCGAAAGGCGGCGCTGGTGTTGTACAAGGTCTTGAGCGTAGCCGAGGAGCTCTACATGCGGGGCGAGCACGACGCCGCCAGAATAAAAGTAAAAATGACCGGGCTCATCAATAAAGAATCCCTCGCCAAGATCGACTACATAAGCATCGCCAATTCAGACACTCTTGAAGAACTGACCTATATCGACCATCCAGCGCTGATCTCCATGGCGGTTAAAATCGGCACTACACGCCTGATCGATAACAGAACCATAGGCTAACGGCGGCCTAACCATCGGCGACATAAATTCTCGCTGGTGTTTAGATATACAGGGGCGATTGTCGCCCCTGTTTCTTTATGCTACACTTTTTAAGTTGGAGAGTTGATAAGTGAAGATACTGCTTTCAAACGATGACGGCGTAAACGCCGAAGGACTTAAGGTGCTGGTTAAGCGCCTCAAAGAGATGGGCGATGTGGTGGTGGTGGCGCCCGACCGCGAGCAGAGCGCGGTGGGAACATCGATGACCGTGCGTTTACCGATAAAACTGCATGAGGCAGCGCCGCTGGCAAAGGGCGTACCAACCTACTCCGTGGAAGGCACCCCCGCCGATGCCGTGATACTGGCACTTGAGTGGATATGTAAAGGTGAGATAGACCTCGTCGTTTCCGGTATAAACACCGGGCTCAACCTCGGCTACGACGTACTGTTATCAGGAACTGTTTCCGCCGCACGCAACGCCTTCATCAGAGGCATACCTGCTATTGCACTATCAGTGGAGGGACTTCAGGGCAACCACTTCGAAGGAGCCATCAGGACGGGAGAGGTACTGGTTGAGCAGTTCGCGCAAGGCAAGCTGCCAAAAGACATCTTTTTAAACGTAAATATGCCCAACATCAATGTGAAGGATATCAAAGGCGCAAGGCCAACAAGGCTCGGGGAACTGAGCTATATCGAAGGCGTGCGCGAGGATAATCTTATAGGTAAAAGTGGCTACTTCTGGATAACGCGCCCGCAGGCCGCGTGGGACCTCTCGGAGGGCACCGATATGTGGGCTATAAATCAGAACATGATCTCCATAACTGCACTTAACGCCAACCTTACCACCGACACCAACCACGCCGATACGCTGCAAAGGCTTAGCGATCTGCTATACCAGCAGCTTGGCAAATAGCCTAGTAGAGATCGTAGTGAACTACTTCCCCAAAGCTTCTCATTGATCGTGGCTGTGGCTCCACATCGGGGTAGCCCACCGCCAGCATATCGAATATCTCCCAGGTAGTTGGTATGCCCAGCAACTCCTTGATATTGCCATCAACGGCGGGGTCCGCGATATGAGATACCCACTGCGCGCCCAATCCCAGTGAGGTTACCGCCATGGCCATATACAATATTGCGTTGCCCAAGGTTGAGTAGAACATGGAGTTTACCTGATTGCCCAGCCGTGCCGGAGGCTTGTTTTCCGGATTGGCACAAACGATTATAAACAGCTGAGCCTGTGCCGGGCCAGCGGGCGGCTCCTTGCCCTTTGCCACATAGTCATCGTTTAGTATTCTTACGATCTCGTCTCTTACAGACTGCCGTTTTACGGCGACGATCTCCCATGGCTGCGAGTTGCCACAGGATGGCGCCCAGCGCGACACCTCCAGTATCTTATTAACGATGTCATCGGGAATCGGATCGGGTTTGAAGCGCCGGATGCTGCGCCTCTGTTTAATTAGCCCCAGCAGGTCATCATAATCCATGAGTATTCTCCTAATAGTTGTGTGCCTATGGTATAGGGGAACACAATAGCAGTCAAGTGATCGATTTCACAAGCAACTACAACTGACTAATGCCACTTGCATTCCATAACTATGATCAATATTGACACTGCATATCTGAGGCCTTATAATTCTGCAGAAGAGCACCTAAGGAAACGCAGTTGAAAAAAGAGCTAATGGACATACTTGCCTGCCCCGTCTGTAAAAGCGAACTTACACTTAGCATTGAGG